>JAAZYM010000056.1 GCA_014239655.1 Flavobacteriales bacterium
ATACTTATATAAAGAGGAAACTTTTGATCACTAATATCTTTTCTTAATTCATCACCAAGATCTACATTAAAAGCAGAACCTTCTACTACATTACCTTTATAATCTAAAACCAATTCTTGTTGTATATATTTACTATATGAAGCTTCAGATGCTTCTCTATCAACATATATACCAACTGATTGAAGAATATTTTGCTTTTTTTCTAATTCAATATTTCTATCTTGAAAAGGTGTTAATTTAATAGAAAGTGATGCTAATAAAGCAGCAATAAGTACTACCATTACACAAGCAAAACCTATTGTATATAAATTACTATTTATGTTCATGATTTTGCATTCTTTAACCTACCTAATCTTTTTTTAATATTTGATTCTATGATATAATGATCTATTAAAGGAGCAAAAACATTCATCAATAAAATTGCAAGCATCATACCTTCAGGATAAGCTGGATTAAATATTCTAATTACAATAGCAAAGAAACCTACAAGTAATCCATAAATAATCTTCCCTTTATTTGTTTGTGTAGCAGTAACAGGATCTGTAGCCATGAAAACAGCACCAAATGCAAATCCACCTATTATAAGATGAATATGAGCTGGAGTTGACATTAGAGCATTTATACCCCAGAAATTAAATAATAATGCTGTTAAATATCCTCCAAGGAATGTAGAAAAAATAATACGCCAACTTCCTATACCACTAAAGATTAAAATACACGCTCCTATCAAAATAGCAACAAATGACGTTTCACCAACAGATCCAGGAATAAATCCATAAAATGCATCATATGTATTCCACAATAAACTACTATCTCCCCAATTACTAGTATTAGTAGCTAAAGCACCCAAAATAGTCTCTCCTGAATAACCATCAACTGATGCCCCATGAACCCAAACTTTATCACCTGACATATAAGATGGATATGCAAAAAACAGAAAAGCTCTTGCTGTTAATGCAGGATTTAAAATATTCATACCAGTACCTCCAAAAACCTCTTTTCCAATAATAACAGCAAAAACAACAGATACTGCCAACATCCATAATGGAACATCAACTGGCATGATCAAAGGAATCAACATTCCAGAAACTAAATATCCTTCATTTACTGAATGTCCCCTTGAGATTGCAAAGGCAAACTCAACTGTTAAGCCTACACCATAAGAAACAATCAATAATGGTAAAAATCTCCAAAAACCAAAAATTAAATTTTCTAAAAATGTAGATTGATTATTAATAGCCTGATAATATTGATCTCCAATATTCCACATACCAAAAATTATACATGGTACCATTGCTAAAACTACGAATGCCATTGTTCTTTTAAGATCTATTGCATCTTTAATATGTGTTCCATTACTAGTAGTATGGGCAGGAACAAAAGCCATCGTCCTAAATGCATCATATACAGGATGCATTTTTTCTAATTTTCCTCCCTTTTGAAAGTGAGGATCAATTTTATCAAATATATTCTTAATTAACTGCATTACTTAAAGATTCTCTTTTCTTAATAAATCTAAACCATACCTAATAATTGATTGAACCTCAATTTTAGAAGTACAAACAAATTCACAAAGAGCCATATCCTCAGGGGCAAGCTCATATAAACCTAATTTCTCCATTAGATCAATATCCTCAATCATAATAGCCTTAATTAATTGTTGTGGAAATATATTCATAGGCAAAACTTCTTCATATTGACCAGTAACAACATATGCTCTTTCCTCTCCCCTCATATTAGTATCTATCTCATATTTTCTCTTCGGAAAAAGCCAAGAAACATAGGACTTTGATAAAGAAAATTTATCAAATCCAGGTAAGATCCATCCAAGAAACTCTTCCTGATCTCCTTCTTTAATAACTGTTATCTGCGTATCATAAAAACCTAAATATCCTTCTCTATTAATTTTTGTTCCAGACAGAACATCTCCACAGATAATTCTATTGTTACTCTGCTTTACATTATCTGAGATTAAATTTGAAACACATGTGCCTGCAATCATTCTATAATATCTAGGCTTATTAACTTCTGATCCACAAAGCGAAACTATTCTAGAAACATCATATTTTCCTTCAGCAAAAAGCCTTGCAATGGCAATAACATCCTGAGGCTCAAGATACCAGATAATATCTCCTTTATTTATTGGATCAATATAATGAGCTTGGACACCAACATTTCCAGCTGGATGAGGACCGCTAAACTTATTAATATCTACTCCTTTTGCTTGAGAGAAAACTGCTGAAGAGTTCGTATTACCATCTAAATTAAGATGAGTTAAGCCATTAGTTAACTTTCTTATAATATCAAGTCCTTTTTGAAAGATCTCATCCATACCATATAATGCAAAATCATTATCAATAGCCAATGGACCAGATTTAAATGCGGATATAAAAATAGATTTTGGTATATCCGTAGGATTAGCTATAATGTCATATGGTTTTTGTCTAACAAATGGCCAAACACCACACTTTAACATGTGATTAATTATTTGCTCTCTATCTAATCTATCACTATCTAATACCGGGAATGAATCATATTGAATTTCTGGATCAGATTTTATTAAGATTTCTAATATTCTTCTCTTACCACCTCTAATTATATCTATAACCTCACCACTAACTGGCGAACAAAAATTAATTTTATCATTGTATTTATCAAAGAAAACAACTGAACCTGCATTAACTCTATCACCAACTTTAACTGATAATTTAGGAGTTAAGGAATGAAAATCTGTCGGCTTAAGAGCAAATATCTCATGCTTATCTACTGATGCATATACTTTATCAGCCTCACCTGTTAAATTAATATTTAACCCTCTTCTTAACCTTACGTTCTTAGACATTAAAGTAAATTAGATTTATCGACTGCAAATTTATAAATTTGCAACTATATTTTATCAGTTTATTAAACAACATTACTTATTTAGAATGATTCTAATCTGACATGAAGAAAACCTGCTTTTTTTTAATACTATTAATTGCCATCGGCTGTAAATCAAAGAAAGACTTTACAGTTAATAATTTAACAATAGAAGAAGAAAATAGCGCTACAATCAGCAAAGACTCAATATCAAATCACAAGATAAAAACCGTATTACTACATAAAAAAGAAGATGATTTAAGTTTACCTATAATTAATCTTAATTCAGATGAAAAATTAAAATTAAGTTTTGATGATCTTAACAATGAATTGAAAAAATTTTACATTACAATAGAACACTATAACTCTAATTGGGAGAAAAGTAACCTAATAAAATCAGAATACATAAATGGATTCTTTAAAGATGAAATAATTAATTATGAATACTCTTTTAACACACTACAAGATTACATTCATTATCAATACTTTTTTCCATCAGAAAATTTAAAACCTCTGATATCAGGAAACTACACACTAAAAGTATTCGACAACTATGGAGATACATTAATCGCTAAAAAATTTATGATTCTTGAAAACCAAGTAAATATTAAATTAAATATTAAAAAAGCGACGCTCTCCTCAGACAGAAAAACTAAACATGAGATAGATTTTATAATAAATCACCCTAATCTATCAATCTCTGACCCTTTTTCACAAATCAATGTTGTAATAAAACAAAATAATAAAGATGATAATGCAATTAATGATCTTAAACCCATCTTTATTCGAAACAATCAATTAATTTATGACTATAATGAAGAAAATACATTTTTTGGGAACAATGAGTTTAGACATTTTGACATTAAAAGTCTAAGATACTTTTCTGATAGAATTAAAAATATAGAATCTGATTCATTGGGATATAATGTAAATCTATTTGAAGATTATAAAAGAACTTATAATAACTACTCGATAGAACCGGATTTAAATGGAAAATTCTATATTAAATCTCAAGAAGCGAGAAATTCTGATTATGAAGCAGAATATGTAAATGTAACTTTTAACCTAAAAAGTGAATTTGTTAAAGATGGTGATATCTATATAATTGGAGAATTAACCGATTGGAAACTAAATACAGACTATCAATTAGAATATGACTTTAACAAAGAGTTATATATGAAAGAGATTTATATAAAACAAGGATATTATAATTATCACTATGCCATTAATGATACTACATATAAATACTATGACGTATTAAGCATTGAAGGTTCACACTACCAAACAAGAAATAGTTACGAAATATATGTGTACTATAAAGGAAATAGTGATAGATATGAAAAATTAGTAGGTTTTACTAAAGCATTATCAAAAGAGCTATTTTAGTTTTCTTTAATTAAATTTGCATAAACTATAAAATCAAATAAAATGTCAAAAGGAGTTTTTAATGTGCCAGTTGCTAGTAATGAAGCTGTTAAATCTTATAAAAAAGGAAGTTCTGAAAGAGAAGAATTACTTGCAACATATAAAGAAATGTATAACTCTTCAGTAGAAATTCCACTCTATATTGGAGGTGAAGAGATTTTTACAGATAATAAAAAGGATATTTCACCTCCTCACGATCATAAACACAACATAGGTAAATTTAATGTTGCTGGAACAAAACACATTGAAATGGCTATCAATAGCGCACTAGCTGCCAAAAAGAATTGGGCAAATTTACCTTGGAATCATAGAGTAGCTATTTTTCTAAAAGCTGCAGAACTATTAGCAGGTCCTTACAGAGCAAAACTTAATGCAGCAACTATGATTGCACAATCAAAAAACGTATATCAAGCAGAAATTGATGCGGCCTGTGAGTTAATTGATTTTTTCAAATTCAATGCTCAATACGTAACAAAATTATATTCTGAACAACCTGAATCTACTGAAGGAATATGGAATAGACTTGAACATAGACCTCTCGAAGGATTTGTTTTTGCAATTACACCATTTAATTTCACTTCAATATGTGCAAATCTATGTGCTGCTCCTGCATTAATGGGAAATGTTGTGGTTTGGAAACCAGCATCTACTCAAGTATATTCTGCAAAAATTATTATGGATCTATTTAAAGATGCAGGTCTTCCTGATGGAGTAATAAATATGGTTCCTTCTAATGGATCAGAAATTGGTGAAGTAGTTTTTAATCACAGAGATTTTGCAGGATTACACTTTACTGGCTCAACAAATGTTTTTAGGACATTATGGAAAACAATTGGAAATAATATTGAGAAATATAGAAGTTACCCTAGAATAGTGGGTGAAACAGGCGGAAAAGATTTTATTGTTGCGCATAAATCTGCAAATCCTAAACAAGTAGCTACTGGAATTTCTAGAGGTGCATTTGAATACCAAGGACAAAAATGTTCTGCTGCTTCCAGAGCTTACATTCCATCAAACTTATGGAAAGAAATCAAAGAACAGATAGTTAATGATGTTAAATCGTTCAATATGGGAAGCCCCGAAGATCCTTCAAACTTTATTAATGCAGTTATAAGTGAAAATGCATTTAACAGCATATCTCAATATATAGACTATGCAAAAAATCAAGATGATGCAGAAATCTTAGTTGGAGGTAATTATGACAAAAGCAAAGGATTTTTTATTGAACCAACAATAATTAAAACTACAAACCCAAATTTTAGAACGATATGCGAAGAAATTTTTGGTCCAGTTTTAACAATTTATGTTTATGATAAGGAAACTTGGCTTGAAACATTAGAACTTATAGATAATACAAGTGACTACGCACTAACGGGTGCGGTTTTTTCAACAGACAGGTACGCAATTGATGAGGCAACAAAAGTATTAGAGAATGCTGCTGGTAACTTTTATATTAATGATAAGCCTACAGGTGCAGTTGTTGGTCAACAACCATTTGGAGGATCACGAGGATCTGGAACAAATGACAAGGCAGGCTCTGTTTTGAATTTACTAAGATGGGTTTCTCCAAGAACAATAAAAGAAACATTTAATCCACCTATTGATTATAGATATCCTTTTTTAGAAAAATAGAATCCACCTAAGCTTGAGCAGTAGGTCCTCCAAAATTTATTGGGACATTAGCTGATGAGTCAATATCTTTAATTTCCCCATGCTGACCTTCAAACTTTGTAATATTTTCATTTAAAGCTTTCATTAATCTTTTAGCATGTTGAGGTGTTAAAATTATTCTAGATTTAACTCTAGCCTTTGGGACACCAGGCATCATCTGTATAAAATCTAATACAAATTCTGAAGGTGAATGATTAATAATAGCAAGATTACTATATGACCCCTCAGATATTTCCTCAGGAAGCTCAATATTTAAACCTTCTTTTTTGTTTTTTTCAGACATAAATAATATTATTCATTAATATCCTGCGTAAATATATCATCATCCAAAACAGGATTTTCTAAATTATCCATTTCAATTTGAGAACCAACAACTACATCGTCACCATTAACAAGACCTGTACCAGCAGGTATTTTCTTACCAATAATAACATTCTCTTTTAATCCAATTAATGGATCTCTTTTAGCATTAATAGCCGCTTCATTCAACACCTTTGTTGTTTGTTGGAAAGATGCAGCAGAAATCCAACTATCAACCTGTAAAGAAGCTCGTGTTATACCTTGTAATACTGGGCTTGAAATTGCAGGAACTGCATCTCTTGATTCAATAACATTACCATCCTTACGTTTAATACGTGAGCTTTCTTCTCTTAATTCTCGAACACTGATAATTTGACCAGCTTTATAATCAACAGAATCTCCAGGATTAATAATAAATTTCATTCCAAATATACTATCATTCTGTTCCATAAATTCCGTTTTACCAACTAACTGTTTTTCTAAGAAATAAGTGTCACCTGAATCAATAATCTCAACTTTTCTCATCATTTGTCTAACTAAAACCTCAAAATGCTTATCATTAATCTTTACCCCTTGTAAACGATAAACATCCTGAATCTCATTAACAATATATTCTTGAACTGTTGTAACACCTTTTATTGCTAAAATATCAGCTGGAGTGATAACACCATCACATAATGGCGAACCAGATTTTACAAAATCATTTTCCTGCACTAAAATATGCTTAGATAATTTTATAAGATACTTTTTAATATCTCCATTCTTAGAAGTAATTATAATTTCTCTGTTACCTCTTTTAAGCTTTCCTAATGAAACAATACCATCTATCTCAGAAACAACAGCAGGATTAGAAGGATTTCTTGCTTCAAACATTTCTGTTACTCTTGGAAGACCTCCAGTAATATCTCCAGAAGAACTTGCAGATCTAGGAATTTTAGCAAGAATAGTACCTGCTACTACCTTATCATTATTATTAACTGAGATATGTGCTCCAACAGGAACATTAAATATCTTCTCATTATTTTTTAATGAAACAGAAATTGAAGGTGATAATTTTTTATTTCTACTATCTATAATTACATTCTCTTTGTGACCTGTTTGTTCATCAGATTCTACTCTGCTTGTAACTCCTTCTTGGATATCATTAAATTGTACTTTTCCTGAAATATCTGATATAATTACAGCATTATATGGATCCCATTCACAAATTACATCTCCTTTAGATACTTTTCCAGATTTTTTCATGATAATTGATCCATATGGAATAATATTACTTGACAACACAAAGCCTTTCTTATCATCAATTACTTTTGCTTCAGCTGTTCTACTTATAACAATTTCAACTTTCTTTCCTTCAGCATCTTTATTAGTAACCGTTTTTAAATCCTCTATTTCCAATCTTCCATCCTTCTTAACAACTAAACTCGAATCAACTTCAGATCTAGATGCAGTACCTCCAACATGGAAAGTACGTAAAGTTAATTGTGTTCCTGGTTCACCAACAGATTGAGCTGCAATTACCCCAACTGCTTCACCAACCTGAGCCATTCTATCAGTAGCTAAAGATTTTCCGTAACATTTACTACAAATACCTCTTCTTGTAGCGCAAGTTAAAGCAGACCTTATTTCAACACTTTCAAAACCTTCATCTTCAATTTTTTTAGCAATATCATATATAATTGACTCACCAGAAGATAAAATCAAATCATCTGAATCAGGTTTATATATATCATGTAAAGTTACTCTACCAACTATTCGATCACTTAAACTTTCTACAATATCATCATTATTTTTCAAGGGGAAAACTTCAATACCTCGAAGTGTTCCGCAATCTTCTTCTGTAATTATTACATCTTGAGCTACATCAACTAATCTTCTAGTTAAATATCCAGCATCTGCTGTTTTTAAAGCAGTATCAGCTAAACCTTTTCTAGCACCATGTGTAGATATAAAATACTCTAAGATAGATAATCCTTCTCTAAAATTAGTGGTAATTGGATTCTCAATAATAGACTCTCCATGATCACCAGACTTTTTAGGTTTTGCCATTAATCCTCTCATACCAGATAATTGACGTATCTGCTCTTTTGATCCCCTTGCACCTGAATCAAGCATCATATATACAGAATTAAAACCTTGTTTATCAGTACTGATATTCTTCATAACTATATCAGTTAATCTAGCATTAGTTGTAGTCCATACATCAATAACCTGATTATACCTTTCATTATTTGTTATGAAACCCATTTGATAATTAGATTTTATTTCATCAACTTTTTGATTTGCAGAAGATATTAAAGACTCCTTCTCTTCGGGAACAATAACATCTCCTAAATTAAATGACAATCCTCCCCTAAATGCCATATCAAATCCAATATTTTTTATTGCATCAAGAAAATGAACTGTCTTAGCCACACCACATTTATTAAGAACATCTCCGATTACATTTCTTAATGCTTTTTTGGTTAACAACTTATCAATAAAATCAATCTCTGAAGGAACAAATTCATTAAATAATATCCTACCAACTGTTGTATCAATTATCTGATACTTGTTGTTAATTTTAACTCTTACCTTAACCATTGCATGTAAATCAATCACTCCTTCATTATAAGCAATTTTTACTTCTTCTAATGAATAAAATGTTTTTCCTTCACCTTTTACAGAATACTCTTCTGTAGACTCCTTATGTTTAGTCATATAATACAAGCCTAACACCATGTCTTGAGATGGAACAGTTATAGGAGCGCCGTTAGCAGGATTAAGAATATTATGAGATGCGAGCATCAATACTTGAGCTTCTAAAATAGCAGCAGAACCAAGTGGTAAATGGACAGCCATTTGATCACCATCAAAATCAGCATTAAAAGCTGCACAAGCTAGAGGATGAAGTTGAATTGCCTTTCCTTCAATCATTTTTGGTTGAAATGCTTGAATTCCTAATCTATGTAAAGTAGGAGCTCTATTTAAAAGAACAGGATGACCCTTCATTACATTTTCTAAGATATCCCAAACTACTGGTTCTCTATTATCAATAATCTTTTTAGCAGATTTCACAGTTTTAACAATACCTCTTTCTAATAATTTTCTTATAATAAATGGTTTATACAATTCTGCTGACATATCCTTAGGCAGACCACATTCATGTAGATTTAGACTTGGTCCAACAACAATTACTGAACGAGCTGAATAGTCAACTCTCTTACCAAGCAGGTTCTGACGAAATCTACCTTGTTTTCCTTTTAATGAATCTGATAAAGACTTTAATGCTCTCTTACCATCAGTTTTAACTGCAGAAGCTTTTCTAGAGTTATCAAACAAAGCATCAACAGATTCTTGAAGCATACGTTTTTCATTCCTTAAAATAATATCTGGAGCATTAATTTCCATTAATCTCTTCAATCTATTATTTCGAATAATAACCCTCCTGTATAAATCATTTAAATCAGAAGTAGCAAACCTTCCTCCATCAAGAGGAACTAATGGTCTTAATTCTGGAGGTATTACAGGAATAACCTTTACAATCATCCATTCAGGATTATTTTCAGAATGTGATTGTGCTTCACGCATAGCCTCAACAACTTGCAAACGTTTTAATGACTCAGCTTTTCTTTGTTGAGAAGTTTCATTTGCAGCATTATTTCTTAGATTATATGATAATGCATCTAGATCTAAATTTGCAAGTAAATCATGTAATGCTTCGGCACCCATCTTCGCTATAAATTTGTTTGGATCAGAATCAGCAAGATATTGATTATCCTGAGACAGATTATCTAATATATTTAAATACTCCTCCTCAGTAAGAAAATCAAGATATTTAACTTCTTCTCCTTCAGAATTTACAATAGGCTCATTTCCTACATTAACAACAACATATCTTTCATAATATATTATCATATCTAATTTCTTAGATGGTAATCCTAATAAATACCCAATCTTATTAGGTAAAGTTTTAAAATACCAAATATGAGCAACAGGAACAACTAAACTAATATGACCAACTCTTTCTCTTCTAACTTTTTTCTCAGTTACCTCCACACCACACCTATCACATACAATACCTCTATAGCGAATTCTTTTATATTTTCCGCAATGACATTCAAAATCTTTAGTTGGACCAAAAACTCTCTCACAAAATAAACCGCCACTTTCAGGCTTATATGTTCTATAATTAATTGTCTCAGGCTTAACAACCTCACCTGAAGATCGTTCAAGCATGTGTTCTGGAGAAGATAAACTAATCTTTATTCTATTGATATCCTTTGTTTGTTTGCTGTTTTTAGTATTTCTCATATTATTTATTCAAATGAAATTTTTAACCCTAGTCCGTTTAATTCATGAAGTAAAACATTAAATGATTCTGGAATTCCTGCTTGAGGCAATTCTTTACCTTTTACAATACTCTCAAAAGCTTGAGCTCTTCCAATAACATCATCAGATTTTAAAGTCAGCATCTCTTGAAGAATATTAGATGCACCATATCCTTCCAATGCCCAAACCTCCATTTCTCCAAGTCTTTGACCTCCAAACTGAGCTTTACCTCCTAAAGGCTGTTGAGTAATTAATGAATATGGTCCTATTGATCTTGCATGCATCTTATCATCAATTAAATGACCAAGTTTTAGCATGTAGATAATTCCAACAGTTGCAGTCTGCTCAAATCGTTCGCCAGTACCACCATCATAAAGATATGTCTGACCAAGACGAGGTAATTCTGCTTCGTCTGTCTCTTTATTAATTTGATCAATACTTGCACCATCAAAGACAGGAGTAAAATATTTTTTATCTAACTTTTGTCCTGCCCATCCTAATATAGTCTCATATATTTGTCCAAGATTCATTCTAGAAGGAACTCCAAGTGGATTTAAAATAATATCTACTGGAGAACCATCTTCTAGAAATGGCATATCTTCATCCCTAACAACTCTTGAAACAATTCCTTTATTCCCATGTCTACCAGCAAGTTTATCACCAACTTTAACTTTTCTTTTTTGAGCTATTTGAACCTTTGCAAGCTGTAAAACACCATTAGGTAATTCATCACCAACTGTAATTGCAAATTTCTTTCTTCTATATTCACCAAAAACCTCATTATACTTTCTCAAATAATTAGAAATTATTTTATTAATCAAAACATTATTATCTTGACTAGATGTCCATTGATTTGGATCAATCATTGTAAAATCAAGATTTGCAATTAACTTCTTAGTGAATTTAGTACTTCTTGGAATAACCTCCTCTCCCAAAATATTTTTCACACCTTTTGATGCTTTCCCTCCAATTACATTATATAATTTTGCAGCTAAAATATTTTTTAAAGCATCTTGATTTTTACTAAATTCTTTATCAATTTTCTCAAGATCTATCTTGTCTTGATTTTTAGCCCTCCTATCTTTAATCGTTTTATTAAACAATGACTTACCTATAACAATCCCTTGATTTGCAGGCTTTGTTTTTAATGATGCATCCTTAACATCACCTGCCTTCTCTCCAAAAATTGCTCTTAACAACTTTTCTTCTGGTGTCGGATCAGATTCCCCTTTTGGAGTGATCTTTCCAATTAAAATATCACCTGTATTAGCATAAGAACCTATTCTAATCATTCCGTTTTCATCTAAATCTTTTGTTGCATTTTCACTTATATTTGGAATATCAGCAGTCAATTCCTCAGCACCACGTTTTGTTTCTCGAACATTTACAACATATTCAGATATATGTAACGAAGTAAATAGGTCTTCTCTTACTACTCTCTCAGATAAAATAATTGCATCTTCAAAATTATATCCCTTCCAAGGCATAAAAGCAACTTTAAGATTTCTTCCAATTGCTAATTCTCCATTTTGTGTTGCATAACCTTCGCAAAGTACTTGACCTTTTTTAACTTTATCTCCTACTCTAACTATAGGTTGATTATTTATACATGTTCTCTGATTTGTCTTTTGAAACTTTGTTAAGAAATAATCTTTCTTATCATCATCAAAACTTACAATTTTCTCTTTTTTATCTTGATCATATTTAATAGTAATTTTATCAGAGTCAACATATGTCACTACTCCATCAGCTTCAGCATTAATCATAGTTCTTGAATCTTTTGCAACATGAGGCTCTAATCCAGTACCTACAATTGGCGCATCAGTTCTTAGAAGAGGAACAGCTTGACGCATCATATTTGATCCCATCAATGCTCTATTTGCATCATCATGCTCTAAAAATGGAATTAATGATGCAGCAATTGAAGCAATTTGATTAGGAGCAACATCCATCATAGTGACATTCGATGGTTCTGCTACTAGATAATCATGTTCTCTTCTAGATTTAATTCTATCACTTTTAAAAACACCATCCTTATCAAGAGGAGTATTTGCTTGAGCAATTATATGGCCTTCTTCTTGTTCAGCAGTTAAATAAGTTGCAGAATTTTTAAAATTAACTTTACTGTCTTTTGCTAATCTATATGGAGTTTCAATAAAACCAAGAGTATTAACCTTTGCAAATACACATAATGATGAAATAAGACCAATATTTGGTCCTTCTGGAGTTTCAATTGGACAGAGTCTACCATAATGAGTATAATGAACATCTCTAACCTCAAAACCAGCACGTTCTCTTGTTAGTCCACCAGGTCCTAAAGCCGAAACCCTTCTTTTATGAGTTACTTCTGCTAATGGATTAGTTTGATCCATAAATTGTGATAACTGACTTGTACCAAAAAAAGAATTTATTACAGCTGAAAGCGTCTTAGCATTTATTAGATCAATAGGAGTAAAAACTTCATTATCCCTAACATTCATTCTTTCTCTAATAGTTCTTGCCATTCTACTCAAACCAACTGAAAATTGATTTGACAACTGCTCACCAACAGTCCTAACTCTTCTATTACTTAAATGATCAATATCATCTACATCAACTTTTGAATTAACAAGATTAATCAGATTACTTATTATTGAAACAATATCTTCATTAGTTAACACATGTTTCTCTAAATCAACATCTAGTCCTAACCTTCTATTAATTCTAAATCTACCAACATGTCCCAAACTATATCTTTGATCTGAGAAAAATAATTTATCAATGATTCCTCTTGCTGTTTCATCATCAGGAGCTTCAGCACTTCTCAACTGTCTATAAATATGCCTAATAGCTTCAACCTCTGAATTAGAGGGGTCTTTCTGTAGTGTATTATGAATAATTGAATGATCACCTACAATCTCCTCTTCCTTATGAAGAAGGATTGTTTCAGATCCTGAATCAACTATATCTAATATATGTTTTCTCTCTAAAACTATATCTCTTTCTAAGATAACTTCATTTCTTTCAATTGGAACAAGCTCACCTGTATCTTCATCTACAAAATCATCAACCCAAGACTTTAAAACTCTTGCAGCTAAACTTCTTCCAACAACTCTTTTAAGACCGCTTTTAGTAACTTTAACTTCATCAGCCAAATTAAAAATCTCTAATATATCTCTGTCGCTCTCATATCCAATAGCTCTTAATAAAGTTGTTACTGGTAATTTTTTCTTTCTATCAATATAAGCATACATTACATTATTTATGTCAGTAGTAAATTCTATCCAAGAACCTTTAAATGGTATTACTCTAGCAGAATAAAGTTTCGTTCCATTTGAATGAAAACTCTGACCAAAAAATACACCTGGAGATCTATGTAATTGAGATACAACTACACGTTCAGCACCATTTATTACAAAAGTTCCTTTAGGTGTCATAAATGGAATGTTTCCAAAATAAACATCTTGAATTATAGTTTCAAAATCTTCATGCTCAGGATCTGTACAATATAACTTTAATTTAACTTTAAGAGGAACTTTAAATGTTAAACCTCTATCAATACATTCTTCTATAGAATATCTTGGAGGATCTACTAAATAATCTATAAACTCTAAAACAAAATTATTTCTTGAATCAGTAATTGGAAATAACTCAGTAAATGTTTTATATAGACCTTCATTCCTTCTTTCTTCTAAAGTAGTTCCTGTTTGGAAAAATGATTGGAAACTACGAAGTTGAATATCTAAAAAATCAGGATAATCTACTCGATTATCTATTGTAGCAAAATTAACTCTAGGTGATACTTTATTTTTAGTCAAAACAATTTAATTTTTAATTACACAATAGTGTTAAACATAAAGCAAAAAATGGTTTAGATCTTATTCTAAACAATAAGATCTAAACCCGTATATAAAGAAAAGGTAATTATTTTAACTCAACTACCGCTCCAGCTTCCTCAAGAGATTTCTTAATCCCTTCAGCTTCATCCTTTCCTACAGCCTCTTTAACTGCCTTTGGAGCGCTATCAACAATATCTTTAGCGTCTTTTAATCCAAGACCTGTTAACTCCTTAACTGCCTTAACAACCTTTAATTTTGAAGCACCTGCTTCCTTAAGAATTACATCGAATTCGGATTTCTCTTCACCAGCATCACCACCACCTGCTTCTGCTGGACCTGCAGCTACCGCTACTGCTGCTGCTGCTGGTTCAATTCCATATTCATCTTTTAAGATATTAGCTAACTCTGTTACATCTTTAACTGACAAGTTAACTAGATCTTCTGCGAACTTTTTTAAATCTGCCATTTTTTTATTTATTTATTAATTATTTATTTAAATGTTGGAAGCATTCTTTTTTTAAACTTATTCTTTTTTATCAGATAGCGCTTTTACAATACCAGATAACTTACTACTACTTGATTGTAATGACGAAATAACATTCTTAGCAGGAGATTGTAATAATGTTATAATATCTCCAATAAGCTCATTTTTAGATTTAAGCTCAGCTAATAATGATAAATTATTATCACCTATATAAAATTCATCTTCTATATGAGCAGCCTTAAGAATTGGTTTATCTAATTTCTTTCTAAAATTCTTTATAACATTTGCTGGCGCCTTAGCAGTTTCAGCAAACATTATTGATGTATTACCTTTTAACATATCATCTAATTGCTCAAAATCAATAGAGTTCTTGTCAAAAGCTTTTTTAAGTAAAGTGTTTTTTACAACCTTAATAGTAATATTCTGCTTATAACATAATCTTCTTAAAGCATTACTCTGATCTGCTGTTAGACCAGAAATATCAGCTAGATAAAAATTTTTATTCTCTTCTAGCATATTGTTTAATACATCTATAAATTCATTCTTCTCTTTCTTATTCATTTTATTATTATATTAATTTATATAATATGATTAGGATCAACAGAAACACCTACACCCATAGTACTAGATAGGGTTATACTCTTGAAATAAGTGCCTTTAGAAGAAACAGGCTTTAACTTGTTAATAGTTTGTAATAATTCATCTGCATTCTCAGATATTTTTTTAGCATCAAAAGAAACTTTTCCAACAGATGCATGTACAATACCAGTCTTATCAACCTTAAAATCAATTTTTCCTTTTTTTACATCAGTTACGGCTTTTCCTATATCTAGAGTTACAGTTCCTGATTTAGGATTAGGCATTAATCCCCTTGGTCCTAAAACCTTACCTAATGCACCCAGTTTAGCCATAACAGCTGGCATTGTAATAATTACATCTATATCAGTCCAGCCCTTCTTTATCTTCTCAATATATTCATCTAAACCAACAAAGTCAGCTCCTGCTGATGTAGCTTCATCTTCTTTATCTGCAGTTACTAAAGCTAATACTTTGAGGTTTTTTCCAGTACCATGAGGTAAAGAAGCAACACCTCGAACCATCTGATTTGCTTGTTTAGGGTCAACACCTAACCTTACAGCTAAATCAACAGATTCATCAAACTTAACTTTAGAAAGATTCTTTACTAAAGAAGATGCCTCTTCTAATGTATAAGTTTTATCTAAATCAATATTTAAAAGCATTTCTTTCCTATTCTTACTAATTTTTCCCATTCTTAATAATATTAATTTTTAGGCATATTACCTTTAACTCTTATTCCCATACTCCTTGCAGTTCCAGCAACCATACTCATTGCAGATTCAATCTTAAAAGCGTTTAGATCAGACATCTTATCTTCTGCTATTGATTTTATTTGATCCCAAGTTACAGTAGCAATTTTCTCTCTATTTGGCTCACCAGATCCTGATTTTTTCTTTGCTGCTTCTAATAACTGTGCCGCAGCAGGAGCAGTTTTTATAATAAATTCAAATGATTTATCTGCAAAAACAGTAATAACAACAGGAACAATTTTTCCTTGTTTTTCTTGAGTTCTGGCATTAAATTGCTTACAAAATTCCATTATATTCACACCTTTTGCTCCTAAAGCAGGACCAACAGGTGGTGCAGGATTAGCACTACCACCTCTAATTTGTAATTTAATAATACCCGTAATTTCTTTTGCCATATAATTATATTTTTTCTACCTGCATAAAATTCAACTCTAATGGTGTTTTTCTACCAAAAATCTTAACCATCAGTTTTAATTTCTTTTTGTGTTCATCAATTGCTTCAATTTCAGCATGAAAAGAATTAAAAGGACCATCAATAACTTTAACACTCTCACCAATAATAAATGGTATGTTTACGTGTTCATCTGTAAGAGCCATTTCATCAACCCTACCTAATATTTTATTTATCTCATTCTGTCTCATTGGAACAGGAACACCTCCCTTTGTAGCTCCTAAAAAACCAAGAACACCTGTAACATTCTTAAGAACATGTGGTACTTCTCCAGTTAAATTTGCTTCTACTAATACATATCCCGGGAAAAAATTCCTTTCTTTACTAACTTTCTTACCATTTCTAATCTGATAAACCTTTTCTGTTGGAACTAAAATTTTAGAAACATAATCTTGCATCTTTAATCTATCAATCTCTTTTTCAATAAAAGAAACTGTTTTTTTCTCTTTACCTCCCATAACCCTAAGGACATACCATTCTTTATCTTTAATTTCTTTTGCCATATCCATAAAAATTAACTAAAAAAACTATAAAAAACCTTCATTAGGTTACTGAAGATTGAATCCATAAAATAAATAATAAGAGCAATAATTATTGTTGCAATAGCAACTACTATTGAACTGTTCTGTAACTCTGACCATGTTGGCCATGATACTTTATTTACTAACTCATTGTATGAATCTTTAATATATCCTCCTATCTTTAACATCTTACTCTTTTTATTATTTGAGTGTTGCACGGGTGGAGAGACTCGAACTCCCAGCCAATGGTTTTGGAGACCACTACTCTACCAATTGAGCTACACCCGTTTAAATAACAAAAGGAAGATCTGTAGATCTCCTTTTTGTTATAAAAACTTATTTAATTACAATATCTTTGTAATCTGTCCAGCTCCTACAGTTCTACCACCTTCTCTAATTGCAAATCTTAATCCTTCACTCATTGCAACTGGACTAATCAATTCAACTGTAATAGTTAAATTATCGCCTGGCATAACCATTTCTGTTCCAGAAGGTAAAAATATCTCTCCCGTAACATCAGTAGTCCTAATATAAAATTGTGGGCGATATTTATTATGAAATGGAGTGTGACGACCACCTTCCTCTTTCTTAAGAATATAAACCTCGGCCTCAAATTTATCATGTGGTTTTACAGAACCTGGTTTACAAATCACCATACCTCTTTTTATATCAGTTTTCTCAATCCCTCTAAGTAGAATACCAACATTATCTCCAGCTTCACCTCTATCAAGAATTTTTCTAAACATCTCAACACCAGTAACAGTTGAAGATAATTTTTCAGCACCCATACCAATAATATCAACAGTATCAGCAGTATTAGCCACTCCTGTCTCAATTCTTCCAGTTGCTACTGTACCTCTACCAGTAATTGTAAATACATCCTCGATTGGCATTAAGAATGGCTTCTCATTATCTCTAACAGGTTCTGGAATCCAAGAATCAACGGCAGCCATTAATTCATCTACCTTTGTTACCCACTCAGCTTCACCATTTAGTGCACCAAGAGCAGATCCAGTAACAATAGGAGTGTTATCACCATCATAGTCATAAAACGAAAGTAATTCTCTTACTTCCATTTCAACTAATTCAAGTAATTCCTCATCATCAACCATATCTGCTTTATTTAAGAAAACCACAATACTTGGAACGCCCACCTGACGAGCTAATAAGATATGTTCTCTTGTTTGCGGCATAGGTCCATCAGTTGCAGCACAAACCAATATCGCACCATCCATCTGTGCAGCACCAGTTACCATGTTCTTTACATAATCCGCGTGTCCAGGACAATCAACGTGAGCATAATGTCTATTCTCAGTCTCATATTCAACATGTGAAGTGTTAATAGTTATACCTCTTTCTTTTTCTTCCGGCGCATTATCAATCGTGTCAAAATCACGAACTTCAGCACCACCTTTTACAGCTAGAACTTTAGTAATTCCAGCAGTTAAAGTTGTTTTTCCATGGTCAACATGACCAATAGTACCAATATTCAAGTGTGGCTTGGTACGATTAAAATTTTCTTTTGCCATTTTTGTTAAGTTTAATTAATATTATAATACATTTCTTTTTCTATCCTACATCTACTACTTATACTCTTTCGAGCCAATGACGGGAATTGAACCCGTGACCTCTTCCTTACCAAGGAAACGCTCTACCTCTGAGCTACATCGGCTAGTAAGGTATTGAGCGAGAGACGGGGCTCAAACCCGCGACCCTCAGCTTGGAAGGCTGACGCTCTATCAACTGAGCTACTCTCGCATTACCATCTAGATGGTGTGGGGAGAACAGGATTCGAACCTGTGAAGGCGTAGCCAGCAGATTTACAGTCTGCCCTCGTTGACCGCTTGAGTATCTCCCCCCATGAGCCGATAGAGGGACTCGAACCCACGACCTGCTGATTACAAATCAGCTGCTCTAGCCAGCTGAGCTATATCGGCTTATTCTGTTCACCTATATAAAGAACAACATCCATAAAATGGGCTGCAAATTTATTAAATTTTTCATATAAACAACAAAAAAAATCATTTTTTTACTACTTATATTTTATATATTTCTTAAGAATATATTTTAATTGATTTTTTTTTTGATTTAGAATTAAAAAAACAAAAAATAACAGCTAATTTTAAATCTACGATTTTGGATGAGCCTGTTTATGCACAGATTTTAATTTTTCAATAGAATTATGTGTATATATCTGAGTAGCACTAAGATTAGCATGACCTAACAACTCTTTAACAGCATTAATGTCAGCGCCATTATTCAGCATATGAGTTGCAAAAGAATGTCTTAAAACATGAGGACTCTTCTTTTTTACACTTGAAACCATAGAAATATACTTATTTACAATTCTATATACCTTCTTAGGATATAACAAACTATTATTAGTGTCTGTAAAAAGATATTCTTCCAAATTATATTTCTTGATAAAGCTCTCTAAATCCTTTAATATATTATGTGACAAAGGAATTAACCTTTCTTTATTCCTTTTACCTAAAACTTTTACTAATGAATTAGTAGAATCAATATCAGAGATACGAATATTAATGAGCTCCATTAATCTTATACCAGTGAAATAAAATATTTCTATTATCAACCTATCACGATGACCACAGAAATCATCCTTAAAAAACTCTTTGTCTAATAATTCGTTAATATTTGACTTAGCAATAAAAACTGGAAGCCTTTTTGATCTCTTTGGAGAAATAATCTTTAATGTTGGATTGTGTGAAATATATCCAGAAACCTCAATAAATCTGAAATATGATTTTAATGATGATATCTTTCTATTTACAGTAGTTGACTTTAAGCCTAACTCTAATAATGAAGAAACCCATCTTCTAATAGTCTTAAAAGTTACTTGATCAGGATTCTCAATACTGTAATCTTGCTTTATAAACTGAAAAAATTGACATAAATCAGTTTCGTAAGAAATTAATGTGTGAATAGAATACCGTTTTTCAGACTTTATATAGTTTATAAACTCATCTATATACATAGAAAATGTAATTGATAAGACAAATCTAACTAATAAAAAATAATAAGGAAAATTAAAAACAAAAATTACTCCATGTTTCGTAACATATTCTCAGAATAAACAGCCTTCTGCTTTTGAATACGTAATCTTTCAGATTTTTTAATATACTGTTTTCTAGATCGAACTTGCTTTAAAGTACCAGTCTTTAGAAATTTTCTCTTAAAACGTTTTAAAGCTCTATCTATATTCTCTCCATCTTTTACAGGTATTACTAACATATATTTGTTTTAATTGGGTTGCAAAAATATAAATATCCTAAACAATAACAAATATATCTAGAAAATTCTTTAATACTCAACAAGACTAATTATATTACTAGAGTAAGGGATTAACTTCTCATTTGGTTGTAGATAGCTTAAACTCACAACAAAGGTAAATCCAACTACATTAGCATCTGACAGTTTAATTAATTCGGCTGCAGCACAAGCAGTACCTCCAGTAGCTAGAAGATCATCATGTATTAAAACATTCCAGTTTTTCTGTATGTCATTAGCATGAATCTCCATTTCTGAAGAACCATATTCAAGATCATATTTATATTTAAGTGTTTTACAAGGTAGTTTTCCCGATTTCCTTATAGGAACAAATGGAATTCCTAGTCTATTTGCCAGCAAAAAACCATATAAAAAACCCCTACTTTCGATACCTACAATTGCATCTATTTTAAGATACTCAACTCTTTTAATAAATTCATTAATTATTTTATCAGATATTTCTTTATCCATAAATAACGGAGTAATATCTTTAAAAGATATACCCTGCTTGGGAAAATCCGCAACTTCTCTTATGATTTTATTAATTTCTGAATCTAGCATATTATATTTAAAAAATTATCCCTTATTATTAATAGCATCCAAGTATCTTGAAAGTTCTTTCTTAACAACAGGAAATAAGAAAAATAATCCAATCATATTAGGAAAAATAAGAGCTAGAATCATAGCATCTGAGAATCCCCAAACAGCATCCATATTTGCTGCAGCACCTATAACAATAAATAATAGAAAAAGAATTTTATACACTAAATCAGATATTTTACTCTTACCAAAGAGATACATCCACGATTGTAATCCATAATATGACCATGAAATCATAGTTGATATAGCAAACAAAATAATGGCTATTGTCAAAACTATAGGAAACCAAGGAATAGCATCTGCGAAAGCCATTGACGTTAAAACTGCTCCCTCTACCCTCTCGCCATTAATAATAATATCTGACCCATACTCAAATACACCACTACTATTATACATAATAATTACAAGTGCTGTCATAGTACAGATAACAACTGTATCTATAAAAGGCTCTAATAAAGCAACAATACCCTCAGAAGCAGCATATTTTGTTTTTACTGCAGAATGAGCAATCGAAGCAGATCCTGCACCAGCCTCATTAGAAAATGCTGCTCTTTGAAAACCAACAATAAGAACTCCTACTAAACCTCCAAAACCTGCCTGCATACTAAATGCATTTAAAAATATTAAACCAAATGCATCATCTATATAGCTAAAATTAGATAATATAATAAACAAACATGCCATAACATAAATAATAGCCATAAATGGCACAATCTTTTCAGTAACAGAAGCTATACGCTTTATTCCACCAATAATTACAACACCAACAACACATGCTAAAACAACACCAATTATAGTCCCTGAACTACCACTTGACATTCCAAGCATAGATGCAATTTGCAATGCTGCTTGATTAGATTGAGCTGCATTTCCACCACCAAAAGAAGCTCCAATACAAAGTACAGCAAAAACAACCGCTAAAAACTTACCTAGATTTTCATAACCTCCTTCCTTTAACCCTTTACTAAGATAATACATTGGCCCACCATAAACCGTACCATCCTCTCCCACATCTCTATATTTTACCCCAAGTGTACACTCAACAAATTTCGTAGACATACCTATCAATCCACAAATAATCATCCAAAATGTTGCTCCAGGACCTCCAAGCGCAATAGCTAAAGCAACTCCTGCAATATTACCTAGACCAACTGTTCCAGAAACTGCTGTTGCTAAAGCCTGAAAATGACTAACCTCCCCTTCTTGACTCTCATCTTTAATAGTATCTGGTATATCACCATCTACAGCTAAATCAGTTTTTTCCGTTCCATGCTCTAATTCATCATATTTTCCTCGTACAGTATGAATAGCTGTAGAAAAATGTCTGATGTTTACAAAAGAAAAACGAATAGTAAAAAACAAAGCCCCAAATACCAATAATAATAATACAAATGGAATACTAATCTCATTTGTAAATGATATTGGATAAAGCACAATATCAACCCACGCATCAGCAATAGGCTTAAACCATTCATTAATTCTTTCATCTAATCCTTGTGCCTTTATGATTGAAGGAAACAGCAATGTAAATAACAATACGATTTTTTTCATTTTTCTAATTTTTTAATTTTTAATTGTCTTTCGATAATCTCCAAACTTTCATTAAAAGAATGAGGAGAAAAATTAAGGACTCTTTTTACTTTATCTAATATAAAACCTGTTTTAGTAGGCCTTTTTGCTTTCTGGTTCAATTCTTTAGAACTAATTCTATTTATAAGATTAACATCAAAGTTATAGAAATTTGCAACAGCAACAACTAAATCATATATACTCATTAAATCCTTACCAGAAACATGAAAAATTCCATAAGCCTTTTTTTGAGCAGTTAGAATACATGCTTCTGCTAGATCTTCTGCTAAAGTTGGAGCTCTATATTCGTCATCAATTATATTTATCTTATTTAGATTTTCAAGCTGATTCTTTGCCCATAACACTATATTATTTTTAGATAAATTATCTGCGACACCAAACAAAACAATAGTTCTCAATATTGACCATTTACACTTATGATTATAAAGTAATTTTTCTGATTTTAACTTAGACTCACCATAATAAGACAATGGATTTGGAATATCATCTTCAATATAAGGACCATTATCTCCATCAAAAATAAAATCTGTAGATATATGTATCAGATGAGCATCAATTGCTAAACATGAATCTGCAAGATAACTAACAGCATCAACATTTAAACTATCACAAAGAAACCTCTCCTCTTCACATAAATCAACATTTGTCATTGCGGCAGTATTAAATACAACATTTGGCTTATATAGATTTAACACACGATTTATTTCATTTTTATTAGTAATATCTAATGATTCATACATATAAGAACCATCTTCTTTGTTTCTATTAACCCCTTTAGAAGTTGCTATTACTTTAACATCAAGGTCTCTAAGCCTTGATAATATTTTTTGACCTAACAACCCATTACTTCCTGTTATTAGAACAATCATAATTAATATTGGTTTGGTTTAACTAAATATAATATCAGATAAACTATTAATGGAGATCCAATTCCTAAAATAAAAAAAATAAGAAATAAAACACGGAGACCTGTCACGTTCAAATCAAACTTATAAGATAACCATAGACAAACTCCTAATATTTTACTTTTAGACACCTCTATTTTAGTTTATTCAAATTTTTATTAACCTTTCTAACCTCATCTATAATTTTATTTTCAGTATCAAGGATGTTTGATTCTAGATTTAGAATCTGATGCTCAACTTTTAATATTTGATGTTCTAACTCAATGATTTTATCTTGTTTCTTTTTAGATTTTCGAATATCAATAATTAACCAAGCAAAAGCAACTAACTCAATCAAAATCAAAATTATAGTTAAAAACAACTGTAGATCCATATATAATTTAAGGTAATAAGGTTTCCATTTCTAATTTTATTTTTAATGCGGAATCTCTTGCTTTTTGCGCAAAATCAACTCCATTTCCTGAATATATTATTGATCTTGAAGAGTTAACTAACAAACCACATTCTTTATTCATTCCATATTTTGCAACGTCACTTAAATTGCCTCCTTGCGTTCCTATTCCAGGAACTAAAATAAAATGATTAGGGATTATTTTTCTTATCTCTATAAGCGCCTCTGCTTTAGTTGCCCCTACAACATACATTATATTTTTATCACTTCCCCATTTTGATGAAATAGAGATTACATTCTTATAAAGCATGTTGTTGTCTTTACCAGTAATATTTTGAAAATCAGCACTACCCTGATTAGATGTTAGCGCAAGAAGAATAACCCATTTATCTTTAAACTCTAAAAATGGCTCAACAGAATCAGACCCCATATATGGACTCACAGTAACAGAATCAAAATTCATGTTTTCAAAAAATGTTTTTGCATACATTTTTGATGTATTCCCAATATCACCTCTCTTCGCATCGGCTATAGTAAAAATATCCTCAGGGATATATTTTATAGTCTTCATTAAAGATTCCCAACCTTTCAAACCACCAGATTCATAAAAAGCAACATTTAACTTATAAGCTACACAAAGATCCTTCGTAGCATCTACAATTTCTTTATTAAATGAAAAAACTGGATCTTCATGAAACAAAAGATGATCTGGTATCTTTGATATATCCGTATCTAAACCAATACATAAAAATGATTTTTTCTTATTTATTTCTTTTATAAGCTGTTCTTTATTCATTTGATACTCCTTCTTTTAATTTTTCAGCATTTTCAGCCAACTGTAATTCGTCAATAAACTCCTGAATCTCGCCTCCCATAACTGATTGTAAATTATATTTTGTTAAACCAATTCTATGTTCTGTCACTCTTCCTTGAGGATAATTATATGTTCTAATCTTAGCTGAACGATCACCTGAAGAAACCATAGTTTTTCTATTTTTAGCATCCTCTTCTAGCTTCTTTTGAAGTTCCATCTCATAAATTCTTGATCTAAGTACTTTCAAAGCTTTATCATAATTTTTATGCTGAGATTTTTGATCCTGACATTGTGCAACAACACCAGTAGGAATATGTGTCAATCTAACAGCCGAATAAGTTGTATTAACAGATTGTCCTCCAGGTCCAGAAGAACAGTAAGTGTCCTTTCTAATATCACTGTCTTTTAATTCTATGTCAAACTCTTCAGCCTCTGGCAAAACAATAACAGAAGCAGCAGATGTATGTACCCTGCCTTGAGTCTCTGTTTGAGGCACTCTTTGAACCCTATGAACACCTGATTCAAACTTTAATTGCCCATAAACATTATCACCGGATAAATTAAATATAATCTCTTTATAACCTCCAGCAGTTCCTTCAGCAATATCAACAAGTTCTAATGACCAACCCTTAGATTGAGCAAAAGAAGTATACATTCTATACAGATCACCAGCAAATATACTTGCTTCATCACCACCTGTTCCCGCTCTAATTTCTAGAACTGCATTTTTGGAATCTTCAGGGTCTTTTGGAATTAATAAAACTTTTATTTCTTCTTCCATTGGACTAACCTTTGGAAGATGCTCATCAAGTTCTATCTTTGCTATTTCCTTCATCTCAGAATCATCACTATTTGACAGAATATCTTTTGCTTCAGCAATGTTTGATAATAACAAACTATATATCTTATAAATCTTAATAATAGGATCTAAGTCCTTATACTCTTTACTCAATTGAACATACATCTTCATATCATCCATAGCAGATGGGGAAGAAATTAAACTCTCAACTTCTAAATATCTTTGATTAATTGCTTCTAATTTATCTAACATATTAATAAATAAATTCTCCTTTTTCTGAACATATAGTAAGCTTGCTTTTAGGTGAATCTTCTACTCTTCCTATAATCTTAGCGCCCACATTAAATGATTTAGAAATTTCTATTATATCTAATGCAATCTTTTCATCAACATATAATTCCATTCTATGCCCCATGTTAAACACCTTATACATCTCTTTCCAACTAGTATTAGATTCATTCTGAATTAACTTAAATAATGGTGGAATATCAAACATGTTATCCTTTATAACATGAAGATCTTCAATAAAGTGAAGAATCTTTGTTTGTCCACCACCACTACAATGAATCATTCCATTAATTTTATCCCTATATTTATCCAAAATATCTTTTATAATTGGGGCATATGTTCTAGTTGGTGACAAAATAAGTTTTCCAACATCTAAACCTAAATCTAATATTTTTTCAGTCAATCCTTTTGATCCAGAATAAACTAAATTATCAGGTAGCATTGGATCAAAACTTTCAGGGTATCTAGTTGATAAAATACTAGAAAAAACATCATGTCGTGCTGATGTTAATCCATTACTACCCATACCACCATTATATTCTTTCTCATAACTAGCTTGTCCAAATGATGATAAGCCAACTATTACATTACCAGCCTTAATATTACCATTATCAATAATATCAGATCTTTTCATTCTAGCAACAACAGTAGAATCAACAATAATAGTTCTTACAATATCTCCAACATCGGCTGTCTCTCCTCCTGTTGAGAATATATTCACTCCATAATCCCTATATTCAGCAATAAGTTCTTCTGTTCCATTAATAATTGATGATAACACATCTTTATCTATATGATTCTTATTTCTCCCAATTGTTGATGATAACATAATATTATCAACTGCACCTACACACAATAAGTCATCAATATTCATTACCAAAGCATCTTGAGCAATTCCTTTCCATACAGATAGATCACCTGTTTCTTTCCAATACATATATGCAAGAGAAGATTTAGTTCCTGCTCCATCAGCATGCATAACAAGACAATATTGATCATCACTAGTAAGATAGTCTGGAACTATTTTACAAAAAGCTTTTGGAAAAAGCCCTTTATCCACATTTCTTATAGCATTATGAACATCTTCTTTATCAGCTGAAACACCTCGTTGATTATATCTATTACCCATAATTTATCTAATAAAAAAGCATCCTTTATTAGAAGGACGCTTTTTAAATTATTTACTTAAAAATTACTTACTATCCGACTGTGGAACATAATCTTCTCTTAAAACTTTAAATGATGTTCTTCTATTATACTGATGAGCTTTCTTTTTATTCTTTCTGAATTTAATTTTGTTAATGTACGATTCTGTTAAAACATCGCCCTCTTTAAATCGACCATCCTTCTTTTCAATAACAAAAGGCTCATCCTCACCAACACCAACAGCAACTAATTGACCTGGATCTATTCCAACACTTACTAAATAAGAGATACAAGCATCAGCTCTTTTCTGGGACAATCTTAGATTACTCTTATTATCACCAACAAAATCAGTATGAGACTTAAGTTCAATAACAACATTAGGATTGTCTTTAAGTGCCTCAGCAAGCATATCAAGGTCTGATGTAGACTTATCTCTTAGATCCCATTTTGCAAAGTCATATTCAATCTTTGGAAGTATGATTTCCTTTTTAACAGGATCCATAATAACATCAATAATAAATACTTTATTTTTATCTATACCTACTGTTGTTTCTGTCATCTTTTTATTTAAATAACCCTCAGAAGCAACAAGAATCTCATAAGATAATAAAGGATCTAACTTGAAATTATAAGAACCTGTGTTATCAGTTTTTGTCTCAGCCCCCTCCCCTTTACTAGAAGATAAAATAACTTTTGCATTAGTTATAATAGCACCTGTTTTCGAATCAGTAACAACTCCTCTCATTGAAAGAACTAATGGAGGTAGTTCAAATTGATAGATATCATCACCACCCTTGCCTCCTTTTCTATCTGACGTCAAATAACCTCTTTCTCCAGATTTTTCTATAATCATACCAAAATCATGACCAGAGGTATTTACAGGATACTTTAGATTAGTTATTGAGGAATAATTACCATTTTCGTCAAGATATGATTTAAATATATCAAATCCACCCATTCCTATATGTCCAGTTGAAGCAAAATAAAGTGTTCCGTCAGAATGCAAAAATGGAAACATCTCATCATTTGATGTGTTAACTGCTGGGCCTAAATTAACAGGATCACTCCATTTACCCCTTTTTTGTTGTTTTACTATCCATAAATCTTTTCCTCCATAACCACCACTAAGATCTGATGAAAAAATTAATGTTGTCTCATCCTCACTAATGGTTGGGTGCCCAAGTGTTGTATTGCTATCTACCTTAATCTGAAGCATTGTAGGAGGCCCCCAAACCTTACCTTTTCTATTAGAAACGTAGATATTGCAACCTAATGATTTTTTCTTTTGAACATCACATTTTGTAAAATACATTGTTGTTCCTCTTTTGTTTAAAACGACAGACCCTTCATTACCAGCTGTATTAATTGGCTCTTCCAACATTATAGGGACACTCCATTTTCCTTTCTTATTTAGTTTAGATGAATATATATCCGTAAAAGTTTCTCCAGTTCTATCATCAACTTTATTACTGAAGCCACCTGATCTAGATGATGTAAAATATATTTCAGAATATTCTCCATTCCCAAATGAAGGAGAAAAATCACTAAATCTAGAATTAACCAAAGGCATAATCTCTACTTTATATCTAGTAGGATTAGCTAACCAGTTTATAGCATAGTCGCAAGATTTAAATCCCATTTCACCAGAGATGTCTGAAGGATTGAGCTGAATATATTTCTGATACTGTTCTTTTGCTTCCTCATACTTCTCATTCATTCTTAATATATCTGCATATCTTAAATACACAATAACATCTGGGTATTTTGCTTTTATTGCTCTCTTATAATAAGACTCTGCTCGTTTCTTATTACCTGATAATCTATAACATTCTGCTTGTTTAAAAATAATTTCAGATTTTACAGCCCTACTTTTTGTAGTCTGATATGCTTTCTGATACAACTCAGCAGCCTTGTTATATTGTTCTAAAGAGAAAGCCTGATCTGCTTTTACCATCTTTCGACTTTTCTTTTGAGCATTAATATTGGAAGAAAAGCACACAATACAAAACAAAACTGTAGTAATTCGTAAGAAAAAATTCATCATTTTATTTTTTAAATTGTTGCTAAAATAAGCAATAATTTTGAATATTTTAAAACGAAAATTTTATATAAAAACAATCAGGTGTTAATAACATATTAATAATTTATATTTTTTTAATTTATATTTTTATCAATCAAATAAAATAAAATTTAATTTTTGTAATAAATAAAGAAATCAAATTAGTAATTAATAATTAACATATTTTATGAAAACCAAACTAGAATATATTTGGCTTGATGGATACGAACCTACTCAAAACATGCGTAGTAAAACAAAAGTTGTTGAAGATTTTTCTGGTAAATTAGAAGACTGTCCAATTTGGTGCTTTGATGGTAGTTCTACTAGACAAGCAAAAGGAGGATCTTCTGATTGTCTTTTAAAACCTGTAGCAATATATCCAGATCCAGATAGAATAAATGGATTTCTTGTAATGACAGAAGTGCTAAATGCAGATGGAACTCCACATAAATCAAATGCCCGAGCAACAATAGATGATAATGATGATGATTTCTGGTTTGGTTTTGAACAAGAATACTTTATCATGGATACTCATACTCAACTACCTCTTGGATTTCCAGTTGGTGGATACCCTGGCCCTCAAGGAATGTACTATTGCTCAGTAGGGGGGAAAAATACTCACGGTAGAGAATTTGTTGAAGAACATGCAGATTTATGTATTGATGCTGGATTAAATTTTGAAGGCATTAATCAGGAGGTTGCTAGCGGACAATGGGAATTCCAATTATTTGCTAAAGGAGCAAAAAAAGCAGGTGATGAAATTTGGGTTGCAAGATATCTTCTAGATAGATTAACCGAAAGGTATGGATACTACATAGAATACCATCCAAAACCTATTAAAGGTGATTGGAATGGGTCAGGTATGCATGCTAATTTCTCTAACACAACACTACGAACCTGCGGATCTCAGGAAGTATATGAAAGAATATGCGAAGCATTTAGACCAGTAACACAGGAACACATCTCTGTCTATGGTGAATTTAATGATCAAAGATTAACTGGATTACATGAAACAGCTTCAATATCTGATTTTAGCTATGGTATCTCTGATAGAGGAGCTTCGATAAGAATTCCAATCATAACAGTAGAAAAAGGATGGAAAGGATGGTTAGAAGATAGACGTCCAGCCTCAAATGGAGATCCTTATAAAATTGCTGGGAGAATAGTTAAAACTGTAAAAGGAGTAGAAAACAAATAAGTTTATTGGATAGTAAAATAAATATAAATAGTATATATTATTACTAATAACAATCCTTTTTTTCTATTAAGAATACCCTTAGTAAAGAAATAGATAAGTACTCCAAATATTAATGTTAAAACAAGCATGGAAAGATAGTCAATAGACAATATATGGCTATTTATAACTTTAACATTTTTAAAAATAGCTGTAAACCCTAAAACTGCAAAAAGATTAAATATATTTGACCCAATAATATTTCCTACTGCTAAGTCCACCTCTTTCCTTAGGGCTGCTACAATTGAAGTAGCAAGTTCTGGAATACTAGTTCCGATTGCCATAACTGTGACTGCAATGATTCTTTCTTCGATATTTAGGTGATTTGATATCTCTATAGCGCTAGAAACAAGAAAATCTGCCCCATACTTTAATAAAAAGGCTCCAAAAAATAAAAATAAAAAACTTTTTAAAAGAGAGGTGTTATTTTCTTTTTCTATAACATCAGTTTTATTATCATTTTCTTGCCGAGATTCTACTATTATATAATATAAGAAACATGATAAAAGCAAAAGAAACACAAAACCAATCAATGCTGATATAACACCAATGAAATATAATACAAATCCCACCACTAATGTAGAAAAAAGAAGAAATGGGTAATCTAGGCTAAGAGTCTTATTTGATATATTTACATTAAAAAAAATTGCGGTTAATCCAAGAACTAGAGCAATATTTGCAATATTAGATCCTATTATATTACCCAAAACAATATCACTACTTTCATTAAAAATAGCCTCTAAACTAACAAATAACTCAGGTGATGAAGTTGCAAATGAGACCACAGTCATACCAACTACCAATCTAGAGATACGAGCTCTTGTAGCAATAACAACTGATCCACGAACAAGCAGTTCGCCACCATAGTAAAGAAAAACAAAACCAGTGATTAATAATAAGAACGAAGACATTATTTATTTGTTTCTAAATCATCTTTAACTTCATTAGCGCTATCCCTTATTTCCCTCTTAATCTCATTAGAAGCATCTTTAACTTCACGCATTGTCTTACCTAAAGTTCTAGCTAATTCTGGAATTTTACTAGAACCAAAGAAGATAACTATAAATAATATAATTATAATAATTTCAGGACCACCAATAAATAAAATCATACTAAACATGAATATCTAAAGATAATCAAAATTTTTACTTTTTGTGATTATCTTTCTTAGCGCTAATTGTATCTAACATAATTGGTGAAGCAATAAATAAAGAAGAATAAGTTCCTACTACAACCCCAACCATAAGCGCGAACATAAAACCTCTAATAACTTCCCCTCCAAATATGAAGATAACTAGCAATACAAAGAATGTGGTTAATGATGTGTTTATAGTTCTACTTAAAGTACTATTAAGCGAACTGTTCATGAACTCATGAATTTCTTTCTTTTTATTAATATTCATGTATTCACGAACTCTATCAAAAACTACCACAGTATCATTAAGAGAATATCCAATGATTGTCAAGATAGCCGCTATAAATGCCTGATCAATCTCTAATGAAAATGGAAGTAAACCATAAAATACTGAGAAAATTGACAATACTATTATAACATCATGAAATACAGCTGCAACCGCCCCAAGACTAAATTGCCATTTTCTAAATCTTAATAATATATACATAAAGATTATAAGTAATGAGAAAATTATAGACCACACAGCTGCGTCTTTAATATCATCTGCAATAGTAGGGCCTACTTTCTGAGAACTCATAATCTCATATTCTAAACCTGATGTCTTTAACCCTTCATTTAATTTATCTTCAACGATTTTATCAGTTGACACATCATTATTATTAATCATAAATGATGTAGTTATCTTTACTTGATTATTATCTCCAAAGGTTTTAACCTGTGGATTATATTTCAGTCCCTCATTATCAATAAATACATCTGACAATTCACTTCTTAATTCTTCATTGTTAACAGTGTCATCAAAACGAACAACAAATGTTCTACCACCAACAAAATCAACACCATAATTTAATCCTTTTGTTAACAAAGACCCAACACCTAACAAAACTATAATTGAAGAAACAATATAAAATCGTTTTCTTAAACCAATAAAATCAATATTAATATTCTTAAAAGCGCCCTCTGTCAGTTTAGATGAAAATGTCATTTCCTTCCCCTTATTTAAACGAGCCGATATAATTAATCTTGTTATAAATATAGCCGCAAATAATGATGTAACAATACCTATAACCAGTGTAGTAGCAAATCCTTTTATTGGTCCTGTTCCAAAAATATAAAGTATAATTCCAGTTAACAATGTTGTAACATTTGCATCAATGATTGAACTATAAGCACTATTGTAACCATCAGAAATGGCTAATCTAATACCCTTTCCATTTGTCAACTCTTCTCTAATCCTTTCATAAATCAGAACATTTGCATCAACAGACATACCTATTGTTAAAATAATACCAGCGATTCCTGGTAATGTAAGTACAGCTCCTAAAGATGATAAAACACCAAATATGAAGAAAATATTAGCTAACAATGCAATATTTGACACTATTCCAGCTCTAGTATAATAGAAAATCATATAAAATAACACAATCAACAAAGCAAAAATAAAAGAAGTTAATCCAGAACTAATTGCTTCCTCACCTAATGAAGGACCAACAATTGCCTCCTCAATAATTCTAGCAGGCGCTGGCAACTTACCTGATTTTAAAATATTAGCTAAATCTTTAGCTTCATTTACAGAAAAATCTCCTGATATAGAAGATCTCCCTCCAGATATTTCACTCTGAACGGTTGGATATGAATAAACATAACCATCAAGAACTATGGCAATACTTTTACCAATATTATCTGCAGTTAATCTCTTCCACTGTTTAGCACCTTCTTGATTCATAGACATTGAAACTTCAGCAGAAGAATTATATTGACCAAATGCTTGCGATGCATCAGTAACAACATCCCCTTCCATAGCAGATTTTCCATCACGATTTGTTACTCTTAATGCAACTAATTGTACAAATCTCTCTTCACTATCATAAGGCTTAACAGTATATGCAAACTTTACATCAACTGGAAGGAGCTTATTTACTTCAGGATCACTTAAATACGAATTTAATACTGATGTGTCTTTAATTGCACAAAAACCAACAACTGGACCTTCTTGAATTTGATTTTGCTGATCAACATTAGGATATAAGACAGCATATAATGGATTATCTATAGCAAATTCCTCAAAAGATAAAGATTCAGCTGAATCAGAAATTAAAGAATCTGAATCTAAATCTGAAAGAAGATCGCTTTCTTCTAAAAGATTATCAATCTCATCCTCTGATATGTCTTCTTTTTTATCTTCAACAATTAAATCTTCTTCACTATCTTCCTGATTATTTAAGAGTGAATCAGAATTAACATTTTTTTCCTTTAAATATAAATTTACATTCTCAAGAGATTGAAACAGATCTCTATATTCATATGTTTCCCAAAACTCTAACTGAGCAGTAGACTGTAGAAGTTTTCTTGCTCTTTCAGGATCTTTAATTCCTGGAAGCTCTACAAGAATTCTACCTGCAGTTTCAAGTCGTTGTATATTTGGTTGTGTTACTCCAAATCTATCGATTCTACTTCTAAGAATATTAAAAGATCTACTTATAGCGTCCTCTACTTCTAACTTTAAGACATCAATTACTTCATTATTTTTAGCACTAATCTTAACTTTATCTTTTAACTGAGAAGTAAAGATAACTGCTAATCCATTATTTGGAGAAAGCTTCTCATATTCATTACCAAAAAGGGTAACAAAATCATCCTGACTATCCTCCTGTGCTTTGAGTGCATTAGAAATAGATGTATTAAATATTTCATCATTACTATTATTAGCAAGAGCTTTTATAACATCAACAACCATCACCTCTAAAGTCACATTCATTCCCCCTTTAAGATCAAGCCCTAAATTTAATTCTCTTTGTTTGCAATCAGAATAAGTATACTGTGCAATAAAAATATCATATACTTCTTCCGAATTTATAGAATCTAAATACTGTTTAACTTTAATTTCTCTTTCATCCTCATTAAAAGTTTCCGCATATTCTGCAGCATCATTTTCAACCTTATCAGCTATCCACGTAAAAGACAATTGATATAAACAAATAACAGCAAAAACAAGTGCAATTATTTTTATGAAGTTTCTATTTTGCATAATGTTAATTTTTTAGAGTCGGCAAATATAATCTTTTCATCCTAAATATTATAATTCTTTTAACACTGAATATATAAGAAAAAAAACAGGATTAATCAATATTGAGACAACATATTAATATCTTTGTATCGTTATCTACAGTCATATAATGCAAAAAAAAACTTGTCTTTTAATTCTATTTCTAATAACTAACAGCTTATTTAGCCAAAGTAATTTCTACAGAGATACATCAGTTAATGTTACTGAAAACAATATGCAATTCAAGAATGCATGGGCTGGCGGAATAAATTCTGCTCAGTTTAATGAAATTGATTTGGATTTAGATGGCACAATGGATTTAGTAGTTTTTGACAAATCAGGAAATAAGCTCATCCCATATTTAAACAAAAATGGAAAATTTATTTTTGCGCCAGACTATAGGAATTTGTTTCCAGTTCATAAAGATGGCGAAGATTTACATGATTGGGTAATTTTTGCTGATTATAACTGTGATGGTAAAAACGACATATACACCTATTCATCAGGTGGATTTGCTATTTTTAAAAACACCTCAACGACATCACTTAGTTTTAGTCTTGTTGACACTCTAGTAAGGAGTGATTATGGTGGGCCAATTCCTCTCAACATATTTATCTCAGCCGTAGATATTCCTGCTATTTCTGATATTGATTATGATGGAGATTTAGATGTTTTGACTTTTAAAATAAATGGAGGGTTTATTGAATATCACAAAAATTTAGCCATGGAAACCACTGGAAATTGTGATACTATATTATTTGAATTGTCTGAAAGCTGTTGGGGTAATTTCTATGAAGGACTAAATAATTATACATTAAACTGCTTAAATTGTCAATGCCCACCTATTATTAACCATCCCAATGCAAAACAAAAACATGCTGGATCAACTTTACTAGCCATAGATGTTGATAATGATAATGATAAGGATATCATTCTTGGAGATATTAGTTTCAGTAACTTAAACTTACTGATAAACGGTGGTGATAGTTTAAATGCTAACATGATTTCAGTTGATTCTATTTTTCCAGCCAATAATTTAAATACTATTCCTGCAAATATGGAAATATTCCCTGCTGCATATTATCTTGACTTAACTGACGATGGAATTAAAGATTTAATTGTTACTTCTAATAGTGAAAATAATTCTGAAAACTTTACTAGTTGTTGGTTGTTTAATAATTCAGGATCAAATTCTAATATTGACTTGAATTTTTATCAAAACAATTTTCTTCAAAATGACATGATTGATCTTGGTTCAGGAAGCTACCCTACTTTTTTTGACTATAATAATGATGGCCTATTAGATATAGTTGTTGGAAATTATGGATATCATCAAAGTGGTGGAAACCCTAGATCATCATTAGCATTATTTGAGAATATTGGAACATTAAATAATCCCTCATATAAACTTATTGATCGAGACTGGCAAAATATCTCAAATATTAATCTTAACACAAACTTGAATATACCTGCATTGAATCTATCTCCAACATTTGGAGATTTAGACGGAGATCAAGATATGGATATGTTAATTGGAGATGCTAATGGAAAACTACATCTTTTTAATAATACTGGTTCAAACCCTCCAAATTTTGCACTTGCTGAAGCTGAATACAAAGGTATTGATATTGGGTATTTTGCTTTCCCACAATTAGTAGATGTAAATAGAGATGGTTTATTAGACATCATTATTGGAGAGCAATCTGGAACTATCAATTATTGTGAAAATACTGGAACGGCTACCAACCCTGTTTTTGATACTATTATTGAATATTTTGGAGGTATTGATATAGAAAGCAATATTATAAGCTCTGGCTTTAGCACTCCAAAACTTTATGATAATAATGGAAGCTATGAGTTATATATAGGTTCTTTTACAGGAGAAACATATCTTTTTGATAATATTGATAATAACCTTAATGGAGCTTTTGACTCTCTAAGTGTACTAAATACAAATGAGGGAGGAAAAAGTATGATTGCCATTAAGGATATTAATAATGATCAGAAACCTGATCTTTTAATTGGTAATTATTCGGGAGGACTAAGTTTTTACAGTAGTGACTCATCAATAATCAGTAATAACATATATGCAGATCTAACTAAACTAAATATCTACCCTAACCCAACAAATAGACACCTAACAATAGATAACACTATAACAGGTGAAATTCAAATTATCAATACTCTTGGAAAAACCATATTAATAAAAAATAAAACAAACAAAACAACTAACATAGATTTAAAGAGCCTAAAAAAAGGACTATATTTTATTAAACTTAATGATTATATATCAAGATTTATAATCCAGTAAATATTATTTAATCAAACTGACACTTCTAGATATAAATCCAGTTAAATTTTTTCCTTTTAACATTCCTTGAGACAACAATGCTAAATCTAAAACTTGTTTGATAAGATCCACTCTTTTCTTTTTTGTTTTTTCAGACAATATTTTATTAATAAGATCATGATTAGAATTTACAGCTAAATTATAAGACTCTGGCATAGAACCAAACATCTGCATACCACCTCCTCCAGATAACTGTTGTTGTTCTTTCATTCTTCTCATAAACTCACTTTGTGTGATAATAATTGGAGAATCAGAAACAGACATATTTTGAACTTGAACAGTAAATTTATCTTTATCAAGCTGTTCTTCAATCATCTTCTGTAACTTCTCTTTCTCTTTATCTGAAAGTTTAGAAATAGCTTCATCTTCCTTTTGTATTAATTTATCAATAATATCAGCATCAACTCTAGAGAACTGAACATCAGTATTACTTGATTCTAACCTACTAATAAGATGGCTAATAAGAGGGCCTCCTAATTCCAGAACTTCATATCCTTTATCTGTAGCTGTTTGAACAAAGCTATGTTGTTCTTTCTTGTCATTAGTATATAAAATAATTGTTTTACCATCTTTATTCTTCTGAGGCTCTTTAACTTTATCGAAAAATTCAGAAAAAGTATAATATTCATCATTTGTATTTTTATATAAAGCAAAATCATTTGCTTTATCAAAGAACTTCTGCTCTGTAAGCATACCATACTCAATAAATACTTTTACATCATCCCACTTCTGCTCAAAGTCTTTTCTATCTTTCTTAAACATTTGAGCTAATTTATCAGCAACCTTCTTAGTAATATGACTAGATATTTTCTTTACATTTCCATCTGCTTGTAAATAAGATCTAGATACATTTAACGGGATATCTGGAGAGTCAATTACCCCATGTAATAAAGTAAGAAACTCTGGAACTATATTATCTACATTGTCAGTAATAAAAACCTGATTACTATATAAATTAATCTTGTTTTTTTGTACTTCTAGATTATTCTTAAGCTTCGGGAAGTATAATATTCCTGTAAGATTAAAAGGAAAGTCTACATTAAGATGTATATGAAAAAGAGGATCTGTAAACTCCATAGGATACAATTCTTTATAAAAATCTTTATAATGTTTCTCTTTTAGATTCGAAGGAGTTTTTGTCCATGCAGGCTTGGTATTATTAATAATATTATCTGATACTTTATCAGTTTTTTCTACATTTCCATCTTTATCTTTTTTACCCTTAGGATCATCAATTTTCTCCGTCTTTGTGCCAAATTTAATTTCTACAGGCAAAAACTTACAATACTTATTTAAAATAGCTGAGATACGATTTTCCTCAAGAAATTCTGTAGAATCATCAGCAATATGTAATACAACATCTGTACCTTTTGTTTTCTTTTTCGTTTCCTCCATTGTAAAGTTTGGAGAACCATCACACACCCACTTTACTGGCAAACTATTTGGATGCTGGCTCTTAGAAAGTATCTCAACCTCCTTAGCAACCATAAATGCAGAATAGAAACCAAGACCAAAATGACCAATAATAGAATTTTTCTTATCAGCATCTTTATATTTATTCACAAACTCTTCTGCTCCTGAGAAAGCAATCTGATTAATATATTTATCTAACTCTTTATCAGTCATTCCAATACCATTGTCTCTAACTGTTAAAGTTTTATTTTCCTTATCAAGAATAACCTCTACTCTTAACTTATCAATATCTGTACTTAACTCCCCAACAGTTTTCAAAGTTTTGAGTTTCTGGGTTGCATCAACTGCATTTGAAACTAATTCTCTCAGAAAGATCTCATGATCAGAGTATAAGAACTGCTTAATAATTGGAAAAATATTCTCCGTCTTTACATTTATATTACCTTTTCTTTTCATATTATGTTTTTTTAATAATAATCTGCAATTTCTATGCCAATACACTATAAACTGACAAAAAGAAAATTTTCATGAAAATTTGTCAGTTAAAAACCTATCTTATTAATTTAACTTGACCTTGATATTTATGATCTTCACCATAAATATTTACAACTTCTATTACATATAAATAAATTCCTACTGGAGCTTGATTATTATCTTGCATTAATCTTCCATCCCAACCAATATCAATAGACTCACTATTGAATATTTCTTGACCCCAACGATTAAAAATGGTCATCTTAAATTCACTAACACCAATACCATAAGCTCTAAATATATCATTAAGCTGATCATTAGTTGAGAAAGGCGTGAAAGCATTAGGTATATATATATTGTAATCTGTAATTTTTACCTGTTTAGTTAATGTATCTATACAATTAAAACTTGTAGTTGTTATTAATGTTACATTATAAGTTCCTGTGTCAGAATAAGAATGATACACAATAGGATCATAAGCATAAAAGTTATCTCCAAAATCCCAACTCCAAAAAATGATTTCTTGTCCATTACTATCTGTCTTATCAATAAAAACAATAGGATCTTCTAATTGCTCATAAAATCTTTCCCATTCAGAATTTATGCTAAAATCAATAATTGGACCTGGAAGATTATCTATCCTTACAGAGTCCTGGATCTCACATAAATTATTATCTAACACAATTAGATTATAATCTCCTTCATAAAAGTCATATATATTAGAGAAATTAGATCCATTACTCCAAGTATAATTATAAGGCTGAACACCTCCTAAAACAGACACAATAGCACTACCAACTCCTCTACGACAAGTATCTGTAAATTCATTGATAACCATCTCTAGTGAATCAGGCTGAATAATACTAATCGAATCAATATATTCACAATTATTTAAATCTAACAGATTAAGAATATAAATACCAGCACTAAGATTAGTTATGTTATCACCTGTTTGTGATATATTCCAATTATAATTATATGCAGGGACACCTCCATTAGGAATTGCTTGAATTGCACCATCATCTTCTCCAAAGCAGCTTACTCCATAACCATTATAATTATTTACAACATTTAAAGTAGCTGATAAAATTGTTGGTTCTAATAATGGCACATCTATCTCACTAATACATCCAAGGCTATCAGTAATCTCCACAGAATAAATATTTGAAGGTAAACCAAATATAGAATCCTGAGTAGATAAATTAGACCATAAATATGTAAATGGGCCATACCCTCCAGATATATTTAAATCTATCCAACCATCAGTATCTCCATTACACGATATTTCATAAGAATTATAATCTGAAGTTACAAAATCATTTATCTGAGGAATATTGATTGGCTGAAGCAGCTGAATTGATGTATCAACAAAGCACATGTTTGCATCAGTAATAACTAAATCATAAATACCAGCAATCAAATTATAAATATCTTCAAAGGTTGAAGTAAATGAATTAGGCCCTATCCAGTTAAATTGATAAGGAGGAAATCCAGAATTAAATTGCATATCAACTTCAATAAATCCAGTGCTATCTCCATAACATTGAACATCTAAAACATTTAAATTAAATAATATTTCATCTTCTTGAACAACCTCAACAGAATCACTAACATAACAACCATTAGAATCCGTAACTAAATAATTATAATGACCTGCAACTAGATTATTTGTATCGGTATTACCCCAATCCAAAGTGTAAGGAATTGTTCCTCCAGAAATAAATAAAGAAATACTTCCTGTATTATCTCCATAACACAATATGTCATTCACAAGTGGATTCACCATCAGTAAATTAGGTTGAGTAATAAAGAATGATGTGTCTAAAGTACAGCCAAAACTATCTACTATTGAACATAAATATAGATTATCTCCAAATAATTGTGATATATCCTGAGTTGTTGATCCATTAGACCATAAATAGGTATAAGGAGCTATCCCTAATCCTACCGATAAATCAATTTCTCCTGATGGATTCCCATAACAATCAACATCTGTAATGTTTGCTGATGCAGTTAGATTGGTTGATATTGTTAAATCTAATAAGACGATACTATCACAACCACTCACCCCGTATAATGAATCAATATAAACTCCTGAAGTATCATATATAAGATTGCCAAAAGAATATATTCCACAAGACTCTATTGTTAGATTTGTAATTATTGGCTGGATAATTGTTAAATAAATCTGAGCTAAACTATCACAACCTTGTGAATTAACAAATAAACTATCATACAATCCGCTTGAAGTATAAGTTACTCCATTCCATGTATAACTATTACATTCAGTTATAATTTCACTACTTGATGAAGAGCTCCTAACTATTAAATCTAGTAATACGGTACTGTCACAACCATTAGAACCAGTATATATATTAATATACTGACCAGAAGAATTATAAACAATACCATCCCAAGTATAACTGTCACATGCTGTATCTGAAACTTAATATAAAACACTACTAAGAATTGTCAAATCTAATCTCACCAAACTATCACAACCAACAATACTAGTAAACAGACTATCATAAACACCACTAATTGAATAGGTAATTCCATTCCAAGTATAAGAATCACAAGAGGTAATAGATATAGATGTAGTATCAGAATAATAGATTGTTAAATCAATAACAGCTAAACTATCACAACCATTAACATTAGTAAATAAAGAATCATACACTCCACTAATTGAATAGGTATTTCCGTTCCACTGATACAAATTACAAGAGGTCACTAATGTTGTTGTAGTGTCTGAATTAGTAATAGTTAAATATAATGTGGCTAAACTATCACAACCCTGTGAATTGGTAAATAAACTATCATAAACACCACTTGAAGTATAGGCAATTCCATTCCACTGATAGGAATCACAAGAGGTAATTGTAGATAATGATGTCGTAGAATTAATGATCGTTAAATCTAATGTAGCTAAACTATCACAACCCTGTGAATTAGTAAATAAACTATCATAAACACCACTTAAGATATATGTAATTCCATTCCAAGTATAAGAATCACAGGAAGTAATTACAAATAATGATGTGGTAGAATTAGTAATTGTTAAATCCAATGTAGCTACACTATCACAGCCAGCAACATTGATAAACAAACTATCATATACACCACTATTAGTATACACAGTACCATTCCACAGATAATCATCACATGAAGTAATTGTAGATAATGATGTGGTAGAATTAGTGATTGTTAAAATAAGCATTGCTAAACTATCACAACCATCAACATTGGTAAATAAACTATCATATACACCACTATTAGTATATATAGTGCCATTCCATAGATAATCATCACAAGAAGCAATTGTAGAAAAAGAAGACGTGCTATTATAGATAGTAAGATTAAGAGTAACTATACTATCACAATTATTATTTGCTGTTAAGGTATCAATATAAATACCTGTACTATCAAGAATTGTTCCATTCCAATTGTAAGAATCACAAGAGGTAATAGTATCATAAGCCAATATCTCTGCTGGCTGAGATAAACAAATATCAAGTGTGTCATTACAAGATAAACTATCTGTCATGACTATCTTATAACAATCATTAATTAAAGATGTGAAAGTAACATTAGAATAGGTATACCCGCCACTAAATGGAGACTGTCCAATTTGTTGCCAAACACCAAGAGAAGGATTATATGTTTGTAAAGAATAATGATATAAACCTATACCGCCAATACCAGCAAGCTGTATATAGCCATCACCTCCTCCATAACAACTAACATTCTGAGAATCAACTAAAGAAATATTACAAGGAGGATAGATACAAGTATCATTACATGTTGCTAATGGATTATAATTGAGTGCTAAGGGATCAGTACATCCTGTTATATTAATAGTTAATAATAAAGATACTGTACTATCACAACCATTAATATCAGAAAACACATTTGTGTAAAATCCAGATGTATCATAAACAACACCATACCATATGTAGCTATCGCATGCTGTATCTATAAATGTTGAAATACTACTATTAAAGATGGTCAAATCTAAAGTTGCTGTACTATCACAACCGTTTGAATTTACAAACAAACTATTATAAAGACCACTCGAAGTGTATGTAACTCCATTCCAAGACAAAGAATCACATGTGATTATAGTTGTCATAGAAACTGTAGGATATACAATTGTTAGATTAAGAATAGCTAAACTATCACAACCATCAATATTAGTAAATAGAGAATCATATACTCCGCTATTAGCATATACAGTGCCATTCCATAGATAATCATCACAAGAGGTAACAACTGTTATTATAGTATCAGAATTATTAATCGTTAAATCTAATGTTACTAAACTATCACAACCATAAATATTTGTAAAGAGAGAATTATAAATACCACTTGAAGTATAAGTAACGCCATTAAAAATATAGGAATCACAAGAAGTAATAGAGGATATTATAGAATCAGAACTATTTATTGTTAATATTAGCATAGCAAGACTATCGCAACCTTGACTATTAGTGAAAAGAGAATCATATACTCCGCTAACTGTATATATATTTCCATTCCAAGTATAAGAATTGCAAGCCGAAATAGTATCTAAAGAAGAAGTATTATAAGCAACTGTTAAATCTAAAGTAATTAAACTATCACAACCATTAACAGTAGTAAAAAGAGTATCGTAAACACCACTAACATAATATGTAGTATCATACCAATCATAAGAATCACATGAAGTAACAGTTTGAACCTGTAATGAACTATAATTAATCGTTAAAACAAGAGTTATAACACTATCACAACCATTAATTGATATAAGTGTATCAGAATAAACTCCAGATGTATCATATAAAATACCATTATAGTATGAAAATACATAGCCATCACAAGCCGTAACAGTATCTACATATAGATATGAATCATTAATTGTAAGGTTTAGTATCCTAATACTATCACAACCATTAATTGATATAAGTGTATCTGCATATGTACCAGAATTAGAATATGTTACTCCATTGAAATTATAACTGTCACAAGCTGCTACAGTATCTGTTATAGAAAAACTATTATATATAGTTAGGTTAAGTATCGCTAAACTATCACAACCTAAACTACTAACAAATAAACTGTCATACACACCACTAACAGTATATGTAATTCCATTCCACAGATAGGAATCACAAGCATCAACTACACTTATGGTACTATCTGAACTAGTTATAGTTAAATCAAGAATAGCTAGACTATCACAACCATTGATATTAGTAAATAAACTATCATATACTCCACTAACTGTGTAGGTTGTTCCAAGCCATAGATAATCATCACAAGAAGTAATAGTTGTTGTTGTAGTATCAGAATAATTAATCGTCAGATCAAGAATAACTAGACTATCACAACCATCAACATTGGTAAATAAAGAATCATATATTCCACTAAAAGTATAAGTTGTGCCAAGCCATAGATAATTATCACAAGAAGCAACAGATGTTGTAGTAGTATCAGACTTAGTAATGGTTAAATCCAAAAAAGCTAAACTATCACATCCATTGATATTGGTAAATAAAGAATCATATATACCACTAACTGTATATGTTGTGCCAAGCCATGTATAATCATCACAAGAAGTGATCGTATTTGTAGTAGTATCAGAATTAGTAATCGTTAAATCCAAAAAGGCTAAACTATCACATCCATCAACAGTATATAATAAACTATCATATAATCCACTAACTATGTAGGTTGTTCCAAGCCATGTATAATCATCACAAGAGGTAATAGCTGTTGTTGTTATAGCAGAATTTTGTATTGTAAGATTAAGGATAACTAGACTATCACAGCCTTGAGCATTTGTAAGTAGAGTATCATAAATACCACTAACATAATATGTAGTCCAAGTCCCACTCCAAGTATAAGAGTCACAACCCTCAATAAGAGTTTGTGTTGTAGTGTCAGAATAATTAATAGTCAAATCAAGAATGACTAAGCTATCACATCCATCAGTATTGGTAAATAAACTATCATATACCCCACTAACTGTATAAGTAGCTCCATTCCAAGTATAAGAATCACATGAAGTAATAGCTGTTGTAATAGTATCAGAATAATTAATCGTTAGATTAAGTATTGTTAAACTATCGCAGCCTAGACTACTAACAAATAAACTATCATATACCCCGCTAACTGTATATGTAATTCCATTCCACAG
>JAAZYM010000010.1 GCA_014239655.1 Flavobacteriales bacterium
ATAAAATTAGATAATAATCAATCATCATTAGGTTTTTTCTTCATGGGTGTATATGATCATAAAGAATCTCCTAAATTAAGAGATGACATAAATACTAAAGTAGAGTGGCAATAGATTTTTGTATTAATTAATGGATATTTAAAAATTTTTTAGAACATCTTTTCTTTAATCATCAACATGACTTACTTTTGCCACTTAACTTTTAAACCTTTAGAAGAATGAGTAATATTCTTTCAATAGATTCTGTCTCTAAGCATTATGGAAATTTTACCGCACTAAATAATGTTTCTTTGAATATTAGAGAGGGCTCAATTTTTGGTCTTCTTGGTCCAAATGGAGCAGGAAAAACTACTTTAATCAGAATCATTAATCAAATTACTATGCCTGACTCAGGAAAAGTTTTATTTGATAACACTCCACTAAATATAGAACACATAAGGTATATTGGATATTTGCCTGAGGAAAGAGGTCTTTATCAAAAAATGAGCATTGGAGATCAAGCGCTATATCTTGCCCAGCTTAAAGGATTAGATAATACCACAGCAAAATCAGAGTTAAATAAGTGGTTTGAGAAGTTTGAGATTTCAGATTGGTGGGATAAGAAAGTCACTGAACTTTCAAAGGGAATGGCTCAAAAAATTCAATTTATTGTTACTGTTCTTCACAAGCCAAAATTATTAATATTTGATGAGCCATTTTCAGGTTTTGATCCAATAAATGCTAATCTAATTAAAGATGAAATAATAAAGCTTAGAGATAATGGTGCAACAATAATCTTTTCAACCCATCGAATGGAATCAGTTGAAGAGTTATGTGAGGATATTGCATTAATTAATAAATCCAATAAAATTTTAGATGGCAAATTGGATGACATCAAAAGAAGATTTAAATCAAATACATTCGAAGTAGGCGTTGATTCAGATAATCCAGATGTGCTTAATAAAGAGTTGGAGTCTAGATATGAGTTAACTAGACCCTCATTTAGAACTATAGGAGATAATTTAAAGGTGAATGTAAAACTAAAGAATAATCAAAATCCTAATGATTTATTAAAACTTATAAGTCAAAATTCTAAAGTAATTCATTTTAAGGAAGTTATTCCTAGTGCAAACGAAATATTCATTAACTCTGTTGAAAACGATTAATATGGAACATTTTTCACTAATAGCCACAAGAGAATATTTAAACAAAATAGGAAATAAATCATTTATTCTAATGACTTTGTTATTACCAATTATTTTAGCTGGTATAACATTCCTTCTTAGTTTTCTTAGCTCAATTAATAATGACACTTCTAAAAATATTTCTGTAGTTGATAATACAGGTTATATTTTTCAAAAATTGCAATCCTCTGATGATATAACTTATGATTTAATTATAGATTCTTCTCTAGATAATGCTAAGGAAATTTCTAGAAATAAATCTGACTATGGTCTTTTATTTATAAATAATTTTGATTCACCTGAAGAAATAGCAGAGTCTATTATGTTTATATCTGAAACATCTCCCTCATTTACTGTGCTTAATAAAATTGAGTCTCAGCTTGAATCAATTTTAACTAATGAAAACTTTAAAATCTTAGGTATAGATATTAATCAAATAAACTCATCTAAAATTATTATTAATTTATTTCAAGAAAGCTTTGATGGTGCGGAGACAACAAGGGTTGATGGTGTTGTGAAACTTGGTTTTGGTTTTGCCCTAGGTATGCTTCTTTATTTTTTCATTTTTGCCTACGGAAGTATGATCATGATGAGTGTGATGGAGGAGAAAACAAGCAGAATTGTTGAAATCATTATATCTTCTGTTAAACCATTTAATCTTATGACTGGAAAGATAATAGGGGTTTCTCTTGCAGGTTTAACTCAAGTTTTAATTTGGTGTGTAATGTTTTCTATTTTTTCTTACTTCTTTACAACGTATTTTGGAATATCTGCATCTTCCAGCTCAGGGGAAATGATCTTAAGTACAGACGATGCAGATGCAATTTCATCATTCGCTCTTGATATGATTTCTGCATTTATGAATTTACCTTTAACTAATATATTCTTTGCATTTATAATATATTTTATTGGAGGTTATTTTCTTTATGCTTCAATATTCGCAGCAATTGGAGCAGCAGTTGATAATCAGGCAGATGCTCAACAATTTATGTTACCAATAACACTTATAGTTATTATAGGTCTATATGTTGGAATTTTAACTGTACCTGAAGACCCAAATGGTATTGTAGCTCAAATATTTTCATATATTCCTTTTACTTCTCCAATTGTAATGATGATGAGAATACCGAATGGTGTTCCTCTTTATGAGCAGATAATTTCACTAACTATTTTATTCTCTTCAGTTTTATTTATTGTATGGATATCAGCTAAGATTTATAGAATTGGAATATTAATGTATGGTAAAAAAATAACTTATGGAGAGATTATTAAATGGCTTAGATCTTAATTAGATATGAAAAAACTACTAATATTATCATTCCTTATTATCTCTTGTGATAACCCAGAAAATCATGGTAATCTTTCAATATTTGAAACCCCTTCATCAGAACAATTTAATAAATGGTTAGAAATAGACTCTGTATATATTGATATGGTAACTCCAATGGTTAAGGTTTATAAAGGAAGTGCTAAATTAAATTTTAATGGTAATCCATGGGAAAATAAAAGTTTTCAATCTGAATATTCCGATCTGACATGGAGAGAGCTATATGATTATGTCATATATTCTAAAGAAATATATAATGAATTAGGATATCAAGAAGGAGGAAAATTTTTAGACTCACTTAACAATAGGTTTGATCAAATGAGAGATGATCTAATAACCTGGAAAGATTCTAAAGACTAAGACTTATGTATTCCTCTGGTGAAGTAAAAAGCTACTTTGTAGTAAATAGTAATCAGGGGATTTTTTTATATATATCAGGCATTTTCCTTTTCATAGAGGCTTTTTCATAATGAAACCCTAAATTATATAACAACTGTTCGTTATTAGATCTAGTTATAAAAGTGATATTAGTGGGCTGTCCATTATCTCTATATCCCATTGGGATAGTTAATGCAGGATAGTGAGCAGCAGCTGCTATTCCAGCCATATCATTATCTACAGAAACAAAAACATCAAAATTATTTTCTTTCATAATTATATTTAAATAATTATCTGCTCTTGACTTTGTTTCTTCTTTCATTTCACTAAGTCTAATATTTGAAATTGAATCATTCACTATCTCTTTAAATAAGATTTGATCATAAGGTGCATGAAGAAATGTATCTCTATTATTATACCTAACTATATCTTTTACATTTTTAACTGATAAATTTTTATTTCCATGAGCTGAAATATATTTAGGAAGATCTCTTTTCATATCAGAGGTTAAAATATTTCTAAAATAGGGGAGGGAGTATGATTTTGATTTAAATAAAACAGATTCAACACCTATTTCTTTTAGATCTTTCAAAGCTTTAATCAAAAGAGAATCACTCTCATATCTTTCTGATATTCCAACTTTTATATTAGAGCCTTTAAAATCTATCATTTCTTTAAGATCAATTTTTTTTACTTCATAGCTTAGATCATCATTTTTATCATACCCAATCATTCCATTATATAACAGAACATTATCCATTACATTAGTAGTCATAGGTCCAGATGTATCATAAAAACTTGATATTGGAATTATCCCAGATCTACTTATGTTACCTATTGTTGCTTTTAATCCAACCAATGAATTTTTCGAAGATGGAGATAATATTGACCCAGAAGTTTCTGAACCTAATGAACCCATTGCGTAGTTTGCAGCAATTGATACTCCACTTCCTGAACTAGAACCTCCAGATTCAAACTTTTTTCTTCCGTATGGGTTAAGTGTCTGTCCACCCAATGAGCTATACCCAACAGGGCACGGTCTGCAAAAATAATATGCCCATTCACTCATGTTTAATTTTCCAAGAATAAGGACATTGTTTTCTTTCAATTTATTTATTACAAACGCATTATTATCTACATAATTGTTTTTAAATACAGATGCACCTGCAGTTGTAGCTAAACCTTTTACATTAATGTTGTCTTTTATTAGAATAGGGATGCCATATAGTAAATTATCTTTTTCAATACTCTTATCGAGCTCTCTAGCTTCTTTAATTACATTAGGATTAAGAGATATAATTGCATTTAGGTATAAACTCTTATCAGATTCATGAACATATATTCTGTAAATAAAGAATTTAACTAAGTCTTCATACGAAAACTTATCTTCAGAAATATATCCTTGTATTGTATAGATATCATTATCAAGAATTAATTTTTTTAGAGTTTGATGATATGATATGTCATATGATTTTAAAAATGAATAAAACGGTTTAAATATATCATTCTTATCAGAGCTCAAAGACTGAATTCTTTTATATCTCATTCTTGAAATTTCGTGAGTTGAGTTTTCAATAATCTCACTTTTCTCATCGTAATTTTCCCATTTCATGATCTTATTATTTGAACACGATAATAAAAAAGTCAGAAAAATAATAATTAAAAATTTATAGTAATTCATAAGTGTTATTCATTTAAAAGTAATATTTCGTCATTGAACCTAAGGATCTCAATATTTTGTAAGATATTAGTTCCGTCCCTGTTTAAATATTTATCAGTAACATAAGTCATATTTTCGGATGTTTTAACTATATATTCTGATCTATTTCCAGTAAATAAAACTGAGTTTTCGCCATTATTTCCGCTAACATTATTATCTAGTTGATTTATTGAAACAGAAATATCATTATCTCCAAGAAGGGTAATGTCTTTAAGATATTGGGAGTGATTTGTGTATGGTTTTAAAGAATCATATTTTAAAGAAAAAACACCTTTAAATCCCTTATCTATTCTTGCATTATAAGTTAGGTATGGATGAAAAAAATCATTAGACATTAATTTGCCTCCAAGTAAATCTTCAGAAAAGATTTCGGCTCTTGTTTTGCCCACATATACTCCCCACATCCCATGAGTATCACTATCTTCCCATGCTCCCCATAATCCATAATATGAATCAATAAGTGATGCAAGATATTCTTGAGTTAAACTGTTCTCTTGATCAAGTTCTTTTATCCATTCTATAGCACCTATTCCCCATAAATTATTTTTTAATGCATTCTTTTGTGCTTCTCTGATTTTCAGTTGAAATTCTGGTAATGCACCTGGAAAAGAATTATGTCCATCAATTCCTATTCCATAATCATGAACTAAATGAAGTATTTCTTCATAAGTTGCATCTCTATGATTATTATATTCCTGATTTATATACCAATCATGACCTTCAACTTGAATTTCATTTTCAAATAACGCTTGACCATTTACATCAACAGGATTCTTTCCATCATCTTGACCATTAAGTAGAGTAAGAATAGCTCCATTTTCAGCCATTTTATTTGCTAACTTCGATTTATCAGCACCATATCTAGAACCTGGAAAGTCTTGAAGAAAATGTTCGAGTGTATTTCTTGCTCTGATTATTTGTTCATCAGTTAGATTACTCTGAGCTACAATGTGAATAATTCCTCCATTAGGAGTTATTACATTGGTGTATCTATTAAAATATTTAGAATACTCTGAACCTAAATTTTTAGGTATTTCATTAAAAATTCTTAACTCAAGATTTTCTTCTCCAACTATTTGGGTGTGTTTATCTTTCTTAGAGCAAGAAAAAAAAAGAAGAACTATAAAAAATAGATTTTTCATTTTACTCGATATCTTCCAACATAAATAAGAATGCATATTCCATTGCTATTTCTTTTAGAGGTTCAAATCTTCCTGAAGCACCACTATGCCCGGTATCCATATTTGTATGTAATAGAATGATATTATCTCCTTGATGATATGTTCTTAGTTTAGCAACCCATTTTGCAGGTTCCCAGTATTGAACTTGTGAATCATGTAGACCAGTTGTGACTAATGTATTTGGATATGCTACATTTTGAAGATTGTCATAAGGTGAATAAGATTTCATATAATCATAGTATTCCTTATCATTTGGATTACCCCACTCATCATATTCTCCCGAAGTAAGTGGAATTGAATCATCTAACATTGTAGTTACAACATCTACAAAAGGAACTGCTGCAATTATACCATTATAAATTTCTGGAGCTATATTCATCACTGCTCCCATAAGTAAACCTCCTGCTGAACCTCCTTCTGCATATAAATGATCTTTGGATGTGTAATTATTTTCAATTAAAAACTTTGAGCAGCTTACAAAATCCTTAAACGTGTTTTTCTTATATAACATTCTACCATTTTCATACCATGAACGACCTAAATATTGACTTCCTCTAACGTGTGCAATTGCAAACACAAAACCTCTATCAAGTAAACTTAATCTTACAGATGAAAAAGAAGGATCTATGGTTGATCCGTATGAACCATATGCATATTGAAGAATTGGAGTATCCTTATTAAGTTCAGTTTCGACATGTCTAACTAATGATATTGGTATTTTTACACCGTCATGTCCAGTAGCAAATAATCTTTGAGAGGTGTAATTATTAGAGTCAAAATTCCCTCCTAAAACCTCTTGTTGTTTCTTAATTTCTTCTTTTTGTGTGACTACGTTGTAATCAATAACACTAGATGGAGTTGTTAAGGAAGTGTAATTATATCTTATAATATCAGTGTCATATTCAGGATTTGAGCCTATAGATGCATCATAGGTTTCATTCTCAAAGTCAAATTCACTTTCGAGTCCTAAATAATAATCTTCATCTCCATCCCAACTTTTAATCCTAATCTTTAAAAGACCGTTTATACGCTCTCCAAGCACCATAAAATTTTTAAAAAAATCAACTTCTTCAATTAACACATCATCTCTATGAGAAATTACATCCTTCCAGTTTAATTTTGATGGTGATGAAATAGGTGTCCTAACTAACTTAAAATTAGTGCTCTCATCTATGTTAGTTGAGATATAAAACATATCACCAAAATGATAAGGTCGATATTCTAAACCTCTTTCTCTTTTTTGGATAAGCTTGAAAGATCCTAGAGGGTTTTTACTTGATAGAAATCTATATTCATTTGACATAGTACTTCCAGATCCTATCATAATGAATTCTCTAGATTTTGAAGGATAAACATAAGTTGAAAAAGTGTCATCTTTTTCTTCGTATATCAAAACATCATTTTTTTGATTATCTCCTATTAAATGTCTAAATATTTTATCAGATCTTAATGTCTGTGAGTCCTTTCCGGTATAAAAAATAGTTTTACTATCAGCTGCCCAAGTAGCATAAGGGTTTACTCCTTCAATATTATCTGAGTACATCTCATTTGTAGAAAGATCTTTAACTTTAATTGTATAGATTCTTCTTGATAATGTATCAACTCCAAAGGCAAGTTTTTTATTATCTGGACTTATACTTAGCCCGGAAACTCTAAAATATTTATATTCTTTTGCTAATAAATTAACATCTAATAAAATTTCTTCTTCGGTATTTAAACTTTTATACTTTCGAGTATAAATAGGGTAGTCTTTCCCTTTTTCATATTTCGTTACATACCAATATTCATTATAAAAATAGGGAACTGATGAATCATCTTCTTTAATTCTACTTTTCATTTCATTGAAAAGTTTTTCTTGTAGACTTTTTGTTGATTTTAAAACTTCGTCTGTGTATTTGTTTTCTTCTTCTAAATAAGATATGACTTCAGGATTCTCTCTTTCCTTTAACCAATAATAATTATCGACTCTAATATCATCGTGGATTTGAAGTTTTTTTTCAATTTTAAGGGCAGTAGGAGGGGATACATTCATATTGGAACAACTATAAAGAATGGTGGATGTCAAAGATAATATTAATAAACTTCTCATCAGATTTTTTTTTAAATTTAGACAATTAAATTCACTAAATTTATTAACTGGATTAAGAAAGAAAAAGAAATGAAAAAACTAAATATATTATTAATCATTGCTGTTTTATTTAATTCAGTAATATCATGTAGCGAAGTTATTGAAACAAATGATGTGGGTGATAATCATGAAGTTTATGAGATGAGAGTGTATTATACTCACGAAGGTAAATTTGATGATATTCTTTCAAGATTTGAAAATCATACTACTAAGTTATTTGAAAAACATGGGTTTACTAATGTTGGATACTGGACTACAACTAAAAGAGAGAATATAACCTTTGCAGATGAATTTATCTTTCAAAATGATGGAAATAAAGCATTAGTTTATATAGTTTCATTTAAAGATATGGATGCAAGAGATAATTCTTGGGATAATTTCATAAATGATCCTGAGTGGACAAAAGCTTATGAAGAGAGTAGGGTTAATGGGCCAATAGTTCGAAAAATTGAACAAGTTTTTCTTAGTCCAACAGTCTTTTCTAATTTAAAATAAATCTGAAAGAGTTGTAGGGTTTATTATTGCACTTTTTTTAATTCCTGCACCATACAATAATACTTTAAGATTTTTTCATTTTTCTTAACTCTGATAGTAATATATTTGCCCTTTGAGAGTAGTTTAGAGGTGTTCCTGCTTCGTTAATTCTCTCATAAACCCTCCAATACTCCTTTTCAAGTTTAGTAGTTAAATTTAAATCTTTAAGGTATAGTTCAAACTCCTTTCGAATCATAAGTCTAATATAAAAAAGTTAGTTGATATATTTTGTAAATTAGGTATATGGAAAAGTTTTTTATTTACTCGATAATACTCATCTGTTTATCATGTAATGAAAACAAAGATTGGAATGTTTATGGAGGTTCATATGAAAGAACTCAATATGTTGATTCAGATAAAATTAATAAGAATAACATTTCGGATTTAGTTAAAGTTTGGGAATATAGAACTTTTGATAATGACAAATATTCTCAGATTCAAACAAATCCACTGATTATAGATAAAAAATTCTATGGAGTATCCCCAAAACTTAAACTTTTTTCATTAGATGCCAAATCAGGATCTGAGATCTGGGTTTTTGATCCTTTTAAGAATAATAAAAAATATTTTGATAATGACGACACATCTGTAAACGTTTGTAGAGGGATAACCTATTTTGAAGATATATTTCAAAACTCTTATATTTTTTATGGGGTTGGCTCAAAATTATTTAAAGTAAACTCTAAGAATGGAGAGCCTGATTTTACATTTGGTAACAATGGATTCATTGATCTACATACTGGTCTAGGTGAAAATTCAACTTCTTTATTTGTGTCGATGACTTCTCCAGGTGTTATATTTGATAATTTGATAATTGTAGGTTCAAGTGTAAGTGAAGGAAATCCTGCAGCAAAAGGAAACATAAGAGCTTTTGATGCTAATACAGGTGATTTAGTTTGGATTTTTAATACTATTCCTGAAATTGGCGAAGATGGTTATGATACCTATGATGATCCTAATGCATATAAAAGACTTGGTGGTGCTAACGCATGGGCG
>JAAZYM010000009.1 GCA_014239655.1 Flavobacteriales bacterium
AAACGATTTGAATAAATCCAACTCAAAACCCACTTTATTAATTTGCGTGTCATGTTCCCCTCTCGTATTACAAGAAGCTCTAACTGCATCTCCAAAATCATAAATAATAGAATTACTCATTAGTGTGTCTAAATCAATGATTCCTTTTATATTATTGCCGTTTTTCTCAAATAGGATGTTGTCAATTTTAGTGTCATTATGGCAAACTCTTAGCGGAAGTTTTCCTGCTTGAATGAACTTATTTATCTGATGAAACTTATGCCGAAATTGACGAATAAACATAAAAGACAACTGTACTTCTTCTGTTCTCTTTGTTACCGTATTGTTTATTGTTTTTTCTAGGCTATTAAAATAATTTTCGGTATTATGAAAACCAGGAATAGTATCTGAAAGATTTACGGCATCAAAATCGGCAAGACAAGTATGAAAGTGTCCAATGGCTTTTCCAAATTCAAAGATAATTTCATTATTTAAATCATCAAAAGTGTAATTTTTATGCTCAATATATTTATAACATCTCCAAGGATTTGTTGGTGTATCATAAAAAAGATTAGTATTATATTTAGTGTTGACCACTGTTAGTAATTCATACTGATAATTATTATTATTAAGATGGGTATTTACCATCTCTATATTGTCCATTATTCCACTAACATTTTTAAAAATAGTAGTATTTATTTTTTGTAAAATATATTTCCTTTGATTGGTCTTTATCAAGTAGGTGGTATTGATAAGACCTTTACTTATTTCCTGAAAAGAATTTGTTTTCCCTTCAATTTCGAATTCAGTTATGATTTCTTCTAATTCCATAGATCTTTTGGATATTTCAATTTACAAAGTGCATTATGCGTATGTTCCTTATCTTCTTTATAGGTAAAACCATACCATTGTTCTTTAGATTGGATTACTTTGAATTTTTCAATATTATTCTTCATAATATATGCTACCACATCAGCAAGATAGAACTCATCAGATGGATTGTGATCTTCTAAAAAGGTTTCAAACAAATATTCGATATATGTAAAAACACTTGGCTGAAAACCCCAGAAATTCATAGAAACTACTGAATTCTCTAATTCTATATTCTCTTTTGTAAGTTCTTTTTTTTCTTCAATATTTGTAAGTAAATTATTTTCAATCTTACAGATTCCTCTATTAACCATCCCATTTTCCGATAATGTATTCTGAAATAAAAAAGGAATAATAAAATAGGACTTATCTTCTTTCTTAAAAAATTGCATAGCATCTTCAAAACTCATTTTACCATAAAAATCATCTGCATTGATTACTACAAATCCTGTTTTACAAATATTCTTACAACACAAAAGTGCATGTGCAGTTCCCCAAGGTTTTTCCCTGAAATAATCTAGTTCCTTATTTTTTGTGAATTGCTCTAAGTCCTGATAAACGAATTGAACATTTATAGAGTCTCTAATCCTATTCTTAATAACCTGAAAATAAGATATTGTCTCTTTTCTAATAATTATAATAACATCTGTAAATCCTGCATTTACTGCATCAAAAATACTATATTCCATCAAGGTCACATCTGATGGACCAAGAGTTTCGATTTGTTTCAAAGACCCATATCTATTGGATTTTCCAGCAGCCATTATAATAAGAGTAGTTTTCATAGAAAGAGTATTAAATTAAAAAAATCTTAATTAAATCTCTCTCATAATTTCGCTTTCCCTTTTTTCTTTCCATTTTCCTGCAGTAAAATCAGGAAATACAATAGGCTTACTATCTAAAGAAGCTGATAATTCTGAAAGTGGTGTAATAGCACTCCACATCACACTATCATACACATTTATATCTAATGGAACTCCTTGATTTAAACATGATATTAATCGATAAATCATAATAAAGTCCATCCCTCCATGACCTTGCTTAAATGACTGACTAACTTTTTTGAGCTTAGTAATCATTGGATGCTCATACCTTTTAGAAAATGTCAAGTAATCCTCTTTATCCAACCATTTATGTCCCCAAAACTGCAAATCATCATCATCTATATAAAGTCTACTTGGATATCCCTCATGCACTGCTTTTGTTCCTACCAGTTGATTAATCCTAGAGTAGGGTCTTCCTGTATGTACATCAAACTGCAACATAATTGTTTTTCCATTTTCAGTTTTAATTAATGAGGTATTTACATCTCCACATTTAATTTTTGGAAAATCGCTTGCTGTTTTTGCTACAGCCGCACTCAGACTTTGTTCTACAGAACTCATAGAAGTTAGATATTTAAAAGTGTCTCCTCGACCTATGTCCATATATAAACTAACAGGACCAATACCGTGCGTAGGGTAAAAATTACCATTCCTCTCAACATGGTGTTTTATTCTCCATTGATCTTTATAATAAGTTTCATGCAAGAGTAAAGCACGTAAATCATGATTATAAGCACATTCTGCATGGGTAAGTTTCCCAAAAACGCCCTCTTGAATCATGTTCATAATCCAAAGTTCCTCACTATTATAACAGCAATTCTCAATCATAATACAATGTCTTTGAGTTCTTTCTGCTGTTTCAACAAGCCTTATACAATCCTCTAATGTATATGCGATTGGCACCTCAGAAGCAACATGCTTTCCCTTTTCCATACCATAAATTGCCATTTTTGTATGCCATTCCCAAGGAGTTGCAATTAAAAGCAAATCAATATCTTCCATTTCTACCAGATTCTTCCAATCATTACTTCCATCAACGTAATTTTTAGGAACTAATGACTGTTTTCCTTTTAAATGATTAAGTGCAAAATCAATATTTTTCTTATCCAAATCACAAAGTGCCACTATCTCTGCTTTCTTATTTTCTAATAGAAAATCAAACATTTGAATAAGAGTCTTTCCTCTATTACCAATACCAATAAGTCCTACCCTAACTTTTTCAATTGGAAGAGTTTTAAAACCTATCATATTTCCTTTACATTTTCTAGAAATATCTGCTATCTCACCATTAAATTCATCGACAGAATTACAAGAGAAAGGGATACTTAACAATGCTCCTGTCCCAAAAATTGATTTTATAAAATTTTCTCTTTCCATTATAAACCTATAATAATTTTCTTCTCTATTGTTCCATCATCAAAAATGATGAATAAAATTTTATTATTATTTTCTTTTGTCTTTTTCCCTAAAACATCTACAGTCTTAACAATCTGCTTATCTGCATTATCATATATATTAATAATATTTGTCGTTGTTACTGTTAGATTAAGATTAACAATACTATCACAACCTAAAGAATTTATAAGTGTAGCAGAATAATCTCCTGAACTTGCTAAATAACTACCATTCCAAAGAATAACTCCATTAGTAACTAAAGTGTCATAAGAATATGAACTATAATTAATATTTATCTGTGTATGTACAACACTATCACACCCACAAGAATTAACCCCTGTAAACGTATGCATTGCAGATGTTGTATATGTCGTTCCTTCATAAGTAACTGAATCACATTCTAATATAGTAATTGCTAAAGGAGGAAGCTCATAACAACAGCTACCATCATCTATATTAGCTGAAAAATCAAAATTACAAGCTAACGAATCTGTACAACCAGGAACAGGAGTAAAAAAGAACCAATCATATTTTTGTGCCCTATAAATATTTCCTCCATCATCATATTCTAATTGATACACAATATTACCACCTGAATCTACTTCAGTAATAATAGACCCTATATTTGAAGCCTGTAGATTACCAAATGTAATAAGCGTATTACCATTTGGTAATCTTTGCACTCCTCCTATTGATGGAGTATACAAAGAATCTGGATGAACAAATTCCCATACTTTCTCCGCAGTCATAGCTATTGTGTCTAATTCATATTCAACTGCCCTAGAAAAATTACTAGTTCCCGTATGCTGAGAGCTATAATTACCATTATCATAAAGAAGGTACCTGTTATTACCTAAACTCTTTATTGAATGCTGATGCGTAAAAGGGTAATCATTTATAAATGTAAAGTCATTATTAGACCCTCCAAACCTCCATATGATATCTCCACTTGTTCTATCTATCTTAGTTATCTCATCAAGCCCTCTGCTGGAAAATATAAGGTTTCCATCAAAATCTACATCAATCGCATTAGCATGTATAAAATTCAACTGAGGATCGGTCCATGGTGCATAATAAATATTGTCAGTTACATGAAAATGATCCCAGCTCTTCCATTCAAAAATTACATTATGACTAGGGTCTAATTCTTGGATAATCAATCCTTCAACAATAGCATTTGGATTACCTCCAGGCACAACAGTATCCATTGCATATGGTTGCTGATCATACGCAAAAAGAATATAATTTCCATTTGGTAAAGCTATAAAATCATGATTATCTGCTTCATATCCATTCTGACAATAAACAGAGTCAATCTCATTCTGTAATGAATCCATAATAAACCAACCACGACTTCCTCTATCGTAATATGATAATTTATTATTATAGTTTACTTTAAAATCCCATCCTTTAGGATGCCAATTTTCATGAAAGATAGTTACTCCTGATGTATCAATAATTTTGACTGGTTTCTGAGGAGACCCCCCTAATAGAAAGAAAATATTCCCGTCCCATTTATCAGTCGTATTAATAGTAACATTATAATTTGGAAGCTGACTAAACCCAGAAAGAGATAAAAAAACCAATAATATGAATAGTATATTTTTCATTAGATTGGAATGTGTGAAAAGATCTTAAAACAAATACCCTACAGTAAGATAGAGCCCGTTAGAAGTCGTTGACACATCTACATCTTCCTGGTCTTCTGCTGCATTAAGATTTGCAAATCCTAGACTATAACCAGCTCTAATATCAACAGCATTATTTATTACATATGAAGCCCCAATATTCAGACCATAATCCAATGTATTGATCTCAGCTGCCTCAAAATCATCTATTGGTTCGGTTACAATAGTATAATTTAGAGCATTATTTATTACATAAACATCATCAGTTCCAGATATTGCATAACCAACATATGGGCCTATTAAAACAGAAAAATCTCCAGCATAGTTAAATTTAAAAAGAGGGGCAATATCAATAAAATTTAATGTTCTTGAGAGTTCATCTATAGTTCCATCTCCAGTAAAACTTGGAATTGACCAAGTAGTTCCTCTTTGAGTAAATGAAAGCCCTAGGTCTAAATCTACAGTCTCTGACAACTCAAATGCAAAAGAAACACCTCCTGTTAAACCCATCATCGTCTTACTTTCAGCATCAATTGCATCAAACTGAGACTGTAAATCATGTCCAAAATTTAATCCTGCTAAATTCAAACCAAATTTAAGTCCAATATTTTGAGCATTTAGATTAAACATACAGAATAATGATAATGTTAAAAAAAGAATCTTTTTCATAACTTATATTTTTATTAATAGAATGTAAATATAATCCTAAATATTTAATTGTATATTAAAAGACTACATATAATAACAGTCAAATCATCCTGAAAATTATTACCACTCTCTTATAGAATTAATTGTTTGAGTAATATCAATATCAATAGTTACACCATTATCATTACTGCTTTCAACAATATGTAAATTCAAAACAGCATTATCTCTATCTACAGACTCAATCACTAATAACAAAGTAGTGTCGGGTGTATTTATAGTTAACTGATCTCCTGAAACGCTCCATGAGCCTCCTTCAACAGTATTATCTAGATTGTCATGTTCGGTATACAAACCATCATCAGTAAATGTTAACTTATAAGGGTCTAAAGAATCAGGATTAGTTTCTACAATATTTAGTGTGCTATCAAGGATTGGAAAACCTCCAAATGAAACAGTCATAGTTCCTGTTGCCTCAAGAGATTGAGTAATCCAAGATCCTCCAGTAATACCAAAAACACAAGAACCATCATCTTCTTCTGCATCAATATTAAAATTCGTTGCTAAAGAATCTGTACATCCTTCTTCTTTCTTACAAGCACTAAAAATAATAGATACTGCAAAAAATATATATAATAATTTCTTCATAGTTATAATTTTTCTGTAAACTTAATAAATAATCAGTTATTCAAAGAGAATTACTGCAAAATCAGTTTCTTATTAATGATACCATTAGTAGTCTCTATTTCTAAGAAATAGATTCCTTTACCATAATCATCTAAACTAATCTGTTTAGTGTATTCTCCTATAAAATTCTGTTTTTCCTCAATATACACCTCTGCTCCTACTACACTTAAAATTCTAACACTTAGATCTTGTTGTATATCTGAATTAAAAGATATATTAAATAAGTCTCTGGATGGGTTTGGATATACATCTAAATTAGCAATTGTATGTCCTCCACTCATTCTTATTGATCCTGGCTGTGTCCAAAAAACAGGATTCGTCCATGTTGAACGATAAGAAGTAATATTCGAATCGCAGAATAATCTTCCTTGAGCCCTATATGATTCACCTGATTGAAGGCCAAATTTATTCACAGATAATGTTGGATAATAAATACCAAATCCACCTACTGTTTGCCAAGAAGTACCAGGATTATCTACTCTTAACACTACCCTTGCAAATACATACGGACCATAAGAATTCCAATTAAACCTTACTTTCTGATGATTATTATTAAATGTTGAAACATTCAAATAAGCCATTGCAGGACAATCATCAGCCGTAGTAAATTGCGAAGGAAGAGAATATCCTGATTGTCCCCCTCCACAATAAAAGGCCTTCATCTTATACTCATATGTTGTTCCAGAAACTAAATTCTGTAGCGTCTTAGAATTAGTATTAAGACCTGAATTACATAGTCCATTTCCTACTCCAGCAGATTTTGTAATCCATGTTTGTGTACTGACCTCTCGATAACGAACATAATATTTCCAAACCATATTACAATTATCATTCATATCATCCCAAGAAATACCTGCTTTAGTATCTGTAGTCCAATCAGCTGTTAGCATAGTAGGATATGAATTTGGTGGTGCACAATAAAAACATGAACCATCATCTATAGTTGCTAATGAATTATAATTAGCAGCATTAGGATCTGTACACCCAACATATACACAAGATCCATCATCAGTTATTGCATTTGGATCATAATTAAAAGCTAAAGGATCTGTACACCCATTCGAGCTTGAATCAACACCTACAACAAGACCAACAAAATTAAAACATCCATTATTATCTATTATATATGAAGTATAACTTCCAGCTGGAACACCTACTATATGTTGCGTAGTATCACTAATAAAAGAAGATAACCAGTAATAGTTATATGGAAGGGTACCCCCATTAGTGAAAGAATAAATAGCTCCATCATTAATACCAATCCCAGAAGCATCAATTATCACATAGTCAGTAAGTAAAGAATCTGGTTCAGAAATATAAAAGGATGCACTTTCAGTTTGTCCATTATCATCAGTCACTACAACTAAAAATGAATCAGCTGCTAAATTATTAATATCTTCATTGGTTGATCCATTACTCCACAGATAAGTAAATGGAGCCACACCACCATTAACTGTTAAATTAATATCCCCATCATTCTGTCCATTACAACTAATATCTGAGACTATAGCTGATAAAATCATTGGGGGATATAAACAAGAACCATCATTATAGTCAGCAGATGGGTCATAATTACTTGCCAATGGATCTGTACATCCATAGGCTACTGGTAAACAGAGGCTTCCTCCATATGGTGCTCCTCCTGATTTTAAAACTATTCCATTAGTATCGGCTAATGTCCAGGAAACTTCAGATTGCCAAATACCTCCATTACAAGTAATTGAATAACAATCATCAGGAACACAAATTGTTTCTGTTGCTGAAGATCCATTAGGCCATTGCCATAATGTTGTTGTATAAAATTCTGTTCCATCTGAACTTGTTAAAGTAAACCAATTACCATTCCAACCATCCCCAAATGAATCATACATATTTAAAATTAAAAATGTACAATTTGAATATGTACATGATCCATCATCAATTGCAGCTGCTGGATCATAATTATCAGCAAACTGATCCATACATCCAGATGGAGGATCATGAAACAGCACAACATCAATTGCAATATCTCCAGCATTATTTATTCCAACAACTCCAACAAAACGAACCATAATACTTGAAGTATAAGCGCTAAGATCTACATGTTCTTGCCACCACCAATTTCCTTGACTACCACTTTTTGACAATTCTGTTACCCATGTTGATCCTCCGTCAGATGAAACCTCAACTTTCAACTCTCCAATTCCTGCACCCCACATATGATGCTGAAATGATAAATGTAAATTATTAAAAAATACTGGATTAACACAATTTGCTGTTAATGTAGCATATGAGCCTTGTGAAAAAGATCCACACTCTAAATACATATAATAACTACCATTCCCCCAATTTGTTCCTGAAGGACCAGTATTCGGAGTTGGAGTAGATCCTGAACCTCTTACCCATGGAAGATTTGCTGTTTGACCAAAACCTGTATAAACCCCATTTTCCCATGAAATTGGGAGACTCTCAAAACTCTCAAATGTTGGCGTACAATAATGAGGCAAACAAAATAAACTTGAATCAGGTGCTCCTCCTGAAAACAATACTACTCCATTAGCATCCATAAAATCCCAACTAACTTCAGATTGATTAATTCCTCCGCCACATAAGATGGTATAACAATAATTAGCAGAAACTATACTGTCCTCTTGTAAACACACAGAGTCTACACCAAAAGAACCTGAACTAAGTGTCGTGGCAAAAACTGTATTACCTAAGCTATCAAGTATTGAAAGAGTATCGCCATTCCAACCATCACCTGCGCTATCATACATATTAACATAAAATTGACTACAATTCTGACTAAATCCAATAATTGGAATAATAAATAATAAGAGTAATATTTTTTTCATTTTTTTATTTCATGTAAATTAAATTAAAAATTTGAGAAAACACTGTACGAAAAACTATTTTTTTCTTATCTCAGAAAATTTTCTAGAGTATTTTCTCCCATTTAAAAACTTCCCAATAAATGTTCCTCTAACTAAATAATGATAACTAACAAAACACAGAAAACTTGTAGTTAATAACACAAACAGGAATTTTAATGTGGCGGGTATTGACCAGCCTGATATAAAACTTGGAATAATTGCAGTAAATGACAGGTGAACTAAATATACCCAATAAGAAGAATCTGAAAGATACCTCATTATTGGATAATGATAACTTGTATATCTAACAAAAAGACCTGTAATACCAAAAACAAATAACCATACAGTCATTGATTTTAGAATTATATGTGTTAAATAACCAAAAGAATCATTCATAAAAAAATACACTGAGAATAAAGTTATTGCAAGCAATGTAAATAAGAAGTCATGTTTCATAAAAGAATCTAAGAGATGCTTTGACTTATATAAAACCCATCCTATAATATAGAACATAAAATAATAGAAAAATGTATTAAAATCAGGAACGAAAGAAGTAGATGTAAATACTGACCAAGTACCCATTATTATATAAACAACAGAAGTAATACTTGCAAAGATTATAATACGCAAAAATGATCTTTCTAGTATCCAATTAAATATTTTAGAAATATATCTTGATATTATAGGTGTTTTTCTTACTAATAATGCTAGAGATACTGAAACAAATGTGATTAATCCTAAATAATATAAAAACCAAAGATGAAATGTAAGTCTAGGAATTAGCATATCTATACCGCTAAACAAACAAATAGTTTCTTCTAAAGGATTAGTTACTCCTGAAAAAACTAACATGCTATAACTAAAAGCAAAAACAATGGTGGGCCAAAGCAAAATCATAAAAACTATAAAAGGAATAATAATTCTAAAAATCCTATTTTTAATCATTTCTACTGGTTTCCTTTCATAAAACAACATAGAACCAAAAAAGCCTGCAACTAGAAAGAAAATTTGCATCCTAAATGCATGAAGAAAACTAACAATAAAATCATTTGAAAGATGTGTCATTGAATCTCTTAAAAGCCAAACATCAAGATCCTCATATACCCCATAAGTAATTGCAGAATGAACGACTAAACCTAAGAGCATCATTATAGCCCGTAAAGAATCTAATGAATGTATCCTTTTACTTTTAATTAGTGATCCATTCACTTCTCTATTTTATGAATTGCTCTTATAGTCTTTAACATAGAATCTGGTGTTACTGAAATAGTATCAATTCCTTTTTCAACTAAAAACTGTGCAAAATCAGGATAATCTGATGCTCCCTGTCCACATATTCCTATTTTAGTTTTTGTTTTTTTTGCTACTTCTATTATACTTGAGATAGCTCGTAATACTGCAGGATTTCTTTCATCATAAAGATGTGCAATAAGAGAAGAGTCTCTATCTAAACCAAGAACAAGTTGTGTTAGATCATTAGAGCCTATTGAAAAACCATCCACATGTTCTGCAAATTCTTCTGCCATTAAAATATTTGAAGGAAGTTCTGCCATTAAATAGATTTTCAACCCATCTACTCCTCTTTTTAATCCGTATTTATCCATTATTTTATATACTCTAAGTAATTCCTCAACAGTTCTACAAAATGGGATCATTATAACAACATTAGTTAATCCCATCTTTTCTCTTACTCTCTTTAAAGCGTTACATTCCATACCAAAAGCATATTCGTACTCATCTGAATAATATCTACTTGCTCCTCTCCATCCTAACATAGGATTTTCTTCATCTGGCTCAAAATATTTTCCTCCAAGTAAATTATAATATTCATTTGATTTAAAATCGGACATTCGAACAATAACTTCTTTTGGATAAAAAGCAGATGCAATCTTTGCTACCCCATAAGAAAGCTGCTTAATAAAAAAACTTTCTTCATTTTTAAATCCTTTTGTCAATATTCTTATTTGTTCTGTTAGATCCTCATCTTTTAATTTTTTATGAGTTAGAAGTGCGAGTGGATGAACTTTAATGAAATTATTTATAATAAACTCCTCACGTGCAAGACCAACTCCTGAATTGGGGATTTCTGAAAATTTAAAAGCCAGATCTGGTGAAGCCACATTTAACATAATTGGAGTTCTAGTGCTTGGAAGATTATCCAGTTTTGTTTTCTTTAACTTATAAGA
>JAAZYM010000008.1 GCA_014239655.1 Flavobacteriales bacterium
AAAGAGGCTAATAAGTTTTTAGGACATCAATATCTAATAATTGGTCAGGTGGTTCATGGAAATAAACTTGGAAGGACTATTAATTATCCTACGGCAAATATTGAGGTTGAAAAGCAAAAATTGATTCCTAAAGCAGGGGTGTATGCTGTTCAATTAGAGTTGTCTTCTTTAACTTATTACGGCATGCTGAATATTGGGATTCAGACTAATAAAATTGAAGTTCATATATTTAATTTTGCAGAGGAGATATATGGTGAAGAGCTAAAGATTCAGTTTGTTTGTAGAGTGAGAGATGGGATGGATTTTGAGGATATTAGTCTGCTTAGAAAACAATTAGAGAAAGACGAGAAGAAATGTACGTCTTTATTAGGTATCTAAGTTTAATAGATTGTTTTCTAGTGTTTTAACAACTATTCCAATACTATTTTTTACATCTAATTTTAACATAATATTTTTTCTATGTGTTTCTACTGTTCTTTTGCTTATTAGTAGTGATTCTCCTATTTCTACGTTTGATTTCTGCTCTAGAATTTGCTTTATTATTTCTTTTTCTCTATTTGTTAATCTATATTTTAAAGAAAAATCATCCTTTATATTTTCTTGTTCATAGAATTTTGGTGTTTGATTTTTTTTGCTTGAGAAAACATTAGATATGGTATTTGTAAAGTCTTCTATAGAGCTGTTTTTTGACAAATATCCATCGGCACCATTTTTTAATGCTTTATTAATGATGTTTTTATCTGTATACATGCTTACCATAATTATTCTAATATTAGAATTAATATTTTTTATTTTCTTGATTAATTCTATTCCATCAATTTTTGGCATATTAACATCGCAAAATATTAGATTTATATTTTGATTATCTTTTATATTGGTTAATGCGATTCTTGGATCCTGTATAACATTTGAGACCCTATAGTCATTATTTTCTAATAAAGAGCATAGTCCTTCTCCAAAGATTTTATGATCATCAATGATGAGTATATTTATATTGTTATGGTTCATTTTATTTAATTATATTTAATAAAAATGTTGCTGTAATAGTAGTTCCATTTTTTATTTTTGAGTCAATCTCTATATTTCCTCCCCATAATTCTGTTCTGTTCTTAATATGATTAAGACCTTGACCATTTTTGATTTTGTTTTTATCGAATCCTTTTCCATTGTCAGTTACCATTACAACTATATCTTTTTCATGAGCAGATATATCAATGGTAATCTCCTGGGCTTGTGCATGTTTTATTACATTGGTAATTAATTCTTTTGTTGTCAAAATTATGTTTTGTATAAGTTCCTTGTTTTTGATTTTTTTGATTTTTTTTTCTGGATAGATATTGCATGTTGTATTTTTAAATGACGAGCACATTTCATTTATTAATACATTGACACCTTCTTTAATTGTTGGTGAAAATTTGTTTTGAGTGTTAATGTCTTTTGATAAAGCCCGCACATCATTATATATACTATCTAAGCTTTTAATCTCATTATTTAGCGAAGAGTGATAATTTGAATCATTAAGTTGAGAGAGTCGCATCTTTAGAGCGGCAAGAGATCCTCCAATATCATCATGTAGTTTTTCACTAATCTTCTTCTTAATTTTTTCTTCATAATTAGTCATTTTTTTTGCTACCGCTATCTTTTTTTCTTGTGCTTCTCTCGATCTTTTATCAGTAAATCTAATTAGGTATATAAAGGCAATAAAACTAATTATTATTAGTGTTAAAGATAATATACTGATTCTTTCTTTTTCCATCAGCATCTTTTTTCTAAGCGCATCATTATTTGAGGACTTAATATTTTGTAGTTTAATGTAATATTCCTTTCCAAGAATTGTTTCTTTTAAGGCTTCAAGATTCATTATTAATGAGTCCTGATTATTGTTTTTAAGAAAATAATCAATATTAGTTTTTAATGAGTCAATATTATGTTGCTGCTCATTTTGACAGATGAGATATAGGGGTGTAAATAGGTGGATAACTAAAATAAGTCCAAAGATATATGTGAGTCTTTTCATTTGTTACAGTATCTCAAGTTTTGCAAATCTAAGTAAAAGTTGTTTTTGACCAATTCCATCGAAAAAAATGGTTGCTTTTTTATTGATGTCTTCTCCGCTAATCTCCAACACTTTTCCTGTTCCAAATTTTGAGTGTCTTACTTGCATCCCATTTTGAATATTATTCGTGTTGCTATTTTTAATGTTATGTTGTATTAGGGATGCTTTTTTAAATCCTTTTGGGGGAATAATTTTTTCCTTATTAGTAGTTTTTTGTTGCTTTGAGAAATATTTTCTTTTGTAATATTTCTTTTCTTTTTTTACAAAAACCTCAGTTCTTGTTGTGTGTTCCTCATTTATCTCATAAAGAAAACGACTTGGTTCGCAGTCTATATACTGGCCCCATTTAAATCTATTGCTAGTATGTGAGAGAAATAGTCTTTTTTTTGCTCTTGTTATTGCCACATAAAAAAGGCGTCTTTCTTCTTCAAGATTTTCTTGGCTGTCACCAGACATCATTGATGGAAATAGATTTTGCTCAAGTCCTACTATAAAAACATATGGAAATTCTAATCCTTTTGCGGCATGTACAGTCATTAAAGTAACTTTATTAAAATCTTCTGCTTTTTCATTGTCTTGATTTGTTAGTAGAGCTACATCTTGCATGTAATTTTCAAGCCTATTTTCATCTGTATTCTCACAAAAATCTTTTAATCCATTTAATAGTTCTTGTATGTTTTCAAATCTACTAACTCCTTCAGGGCTTTTGTCATTATACAGATCATGAAAGACTCCTGATGATTTAGCGATATGTTCAACTAAGAAATAGGCATCATTATTATCTTGTTGAGATATGTAGCTTTTAATTAGGGTGTTAAAATCATGGAGCTTTGCAGTAGTTCCTTTGTTGATGTTATGATTAAAGTTTTCTAGATTATTTAACACTTCCCAGATACTTATCTTATTTTCATTTGCCAAGATAATTAATTTCTGTAGTGTGGTACTACCAATTCCTCTAGAAGGGTAGTTGATGATTCGTTTAAGAGCTTCATCATCATTTGGATTAACAGTTAGCCTGCAATATGCTAAGATATCTTTAATTTCTTTTCTTTGATAAAAAGAAAGTCCGCCATATATTTTGTACGGGATATTTTGTTTTCTTAGTGCCTCTTCTATAGGTCTTGACTGAGCATTTGTTCTGTATAGTACTGCAAAATCTTTTGCAAATACTTGCTCGCGCATTTTAATTTCAAAGATTGTATTTGCTATAAGCCTTCCTTCATCACTGTCGGACCCGCATTTACAGACGACTATTTTTTCACCCTCTTCATTGTTTGTCCATACTGTTTTTTTAATTTGATTTTCATTGTGTTCAATTAGACTATTAGCTGTTTCTACAATCGTAGATGTTGATCGATAGTTTTGTTCTAATTTGTAGCTTTTATGGTCAGGATAGTCGTTTTTGAAATTGAGGATATTTTCAATTCGGGCTCCTCTAAATGAGTAAATGCTTTGCGCATCATCTCCAACAACACATATATTTTCATTTAATGCAGCTAATTTCTTAATAATAAGATATTGGACATGATTTGTGTCTTGGTATTCATCAATGAGAATAAATTGGAATTTGTTTTGGTATTTTAAGATTATTTCTGGAAAATTATTTAGTAGTTTATATGTGTTTAAGAGCAGATCATCGAAATCCATTGCAGATGCTTTTATGCATCTTTGGTCATATGTTCTATATATTCTTTCAAAATCTGGTCTTTTTGCTATTTTATCTGTTTGGATCAATTCAGTGTGATTAGCATAATTTTCTGAAGTTATAAAGTTGTTTTTAAGTGACGATATTCTGTTAAGTATAACCGAAACTTTATAGATATCCTTATCAAGATCAAGTTCTTTTATTATTCCTCTAATTAAGCTTTTTGCATCATCAGTATCATATATGGTGAAATTCTGCGGATAATTTAGTTTGTCTGATTCAATTCTTAGGATTCTTGAGAAAACAGAATGGAATGTTCCCATCCATAGGCTGGAAGCTATATTGTTGCCAACAATAGATTCAATCCTATCTCTCATCTCTTTAGCGGCTTTGTTTGTAAACGTTAATGCTAATATGTTGAATGGTTGAATGTTGTTTGCTAACATATGAACAATCCTATAGGTGAGCACCCTAGTTTTTCCTGATCCAGCTCCAGCAATTACCATTAGAGGGCCTTGAATATGTTCTACGGCTTTTTTCTGTTCAGGATTAAGCTGATCTAAATAATTTTCCATTATAAAATTTACCCAACAAATCTAGTGTTTTTATGGTAAGGAATTTATGTTGTTGAAACTTTATTAACTACTTTTAAATCAATTAATTAGTAAGGAGTTCGTATGTATTTGAAAATTATATTTGCTTAATTTTTGATATTTTCAATTAAAATAAATGATTTATTAAGAATGGAATGTATATAAGATTTCATCTTTATAAATGGAAATTTAGATTAATAAATTGTAAATTTGGAAAAAATTTATATCTAAATGAAAAAGATTCTAATTTTATTACTAGCAATTTGTAGTTTTTCTCAATTAAAAGCAACCCACTTGATGGGGGGTGAGATAACATGGGAATGTATTAAGTCTGGTCCGGATATTGGAAAGTATATTTTTAAGTTAAAATTATATAGAGATTGTGATGGTACTACATTAAGTCAGTTTGCTCAAACAATATATGTTTGGGATCATCCAACTATAACTACTTTATCTGTTGATTTTATATCTAATACTGATATCTCTCCTGATTGCGATGTTATAAATAGTGGTAATCCACAGTTAGATTGCAGTGGTAATCCTGTTGGTGCTGTTGAAGAATATATTTACGAATCTTTACCTGTAAGTCTTCCAGGATCTCCTCCAGCTACTGGATGGCATTTTACTTGGGATTCTTGTTGTAGAAATGGAGCAATAACAAATCTAGTTCTCTCTAGTCCTACTGGTCCATCGGAAGGGTTTACTCTTAGAGCATCAATGTTTCCGTATCTTGATAATTTAGGGAATCCTGTTCCTGCAGATCCTTGTTTTGATTCTTCTCCTATTTTTAATGAGAGTCCAAAGACAATTATTTGTACAGGATATCCTTTTGCATATTCTCATAATGCATCTGATGATGAGCTTGATGTAATCTTCTATGATTGGGATGAGCCTTTAGATGATTTTGCGGGAGCATTTAATCCACCAGTAAATCCTATGTCTTTGCCTTTTTTAGCTCCTTACACATATGATAATCCACTTCCTGGTGGAGTAACCTTAGATACTATTACTGGAGAGATTGCATATAATTCAACAATTTCAGGAAACTTTGTGACTGTAGTAAGAATTGATGCGTATAAATGCGGTCAGCTAGTTGCTCAAATTTATAGAGAGATTCAAGCTGTCTTAATTGCTTGTCCAACTCTTTCTGGGGGTGTAGGTAATACGCCTCCTACTGTATCGCCACCATTTACTGATCCTAATACCGGATTACCTTCTTATTCTACTACTGTTCCTGCAGGAGGAGTAATTAGTTTTCAGATTCATTCTGATGATTTTGATATTTATCCTAATGGTCAGCCTCAAGATGTAACTCTTGAAATTACTGGTGGTCAGATGGCAGGAGATTTTATTACAGTTACTGATTGTGCTAATCCACCATGTGCTACTTTTGATAATGGGGCAGGGTTAACACCTCCATTCTCAAATCCATCATTTGTAGATGGTTATTTTGAATGGCAAACTGCTTGTAGTCATGTATCTGCGAATATAGGTTGTGGAAACACATCAAATCTATATACATTTGCGATTAAGGCATATGATGATTTTTGTCCTGCACCAGCTATTACTCTTGCAACTATCTCAATTGAGGTGACTGCAGCAAATTTACTTCCTCAACCAGACCTGCAATGTGCCTTTTTGGATGGTGAAGGGGATCTAACACTAGATTGGAATGAGACTTTTGGAGCAAATCCGTCCACGATATATCATATTCTTGGTTCTGACAATATTGGTGGTCCTTACACTATCTTGGCAGATGTTAATTATCCAGATACAATGTATACTATAGATTCTGTAAATATTCCTACTGGATATCAGTTCTTTTATATGACTCAAGAATCTGCTTGTGCAGATAATTCTGTAGAATCTGATACAATTGCACCTATTGAGTTTGCTATTTCTCATACTGATGTTAGTTGTTGGGATGATTCTGATGGTCAGATTACCGTTGAGGTGTTAAGTACTATGTTGTCTCCATTTAGCTATTATATCAATGGTGTTTTAAATCCAAATCCAATGCCTTATGATACGGTATTTGATGATTTATCTATTGGTGTTTATTCTATAACCGTTAGTGATAATGGTAGTTGTCAGATCACACAGGATATTTCTATTACAGCTCCTGGATCTCCTTTACAATCGATTGTTACAGATAGTATGAATATCTGCGCTGGTGCTTCAGATGGTCTTGCCATAGGTTCTGGTGCTGGTGGTACTCCACCTTATAGTTATGAGTGGTTTGACAATAATTTTGTTAGTTTCAGTCTTAATGACACGGCCTTTAATTTAAGTGCTGGCAGTTATTATTTAGAGGTAACTGATGCTAATGGGTGTGATACTTTCTCTACTGTTCAGGTTATTGCTCCTCAGACTGCATTGAGTGGTTCTCCACAGGTTTTTGGTGTTGCATGTAGGGGAGAGAGTACAGGTATGATAGTTGGAGATGCTACTGGTAGTTGGGCACCTTATCGATAT
>JAAZYM010000069.1 GCA_014239655.1 Flavobacteriales bacterium
TGTTTAGATCATATAAATGTTCTAGCACATGCCACATACTTACACTGTCAAATGTATTAGTTTCAAATTGACTTAAATCCGTATTTTCCGTAACATTTAAGCCGTAGTTTTGTTTGGCCTTTTCCCTAGCAATTTTAGATGGCTCTATTCCATAGCACTCTATTCCTTGATTAACACATGAATAAAGAAATTCTCCTGTCCCACAGCCAATATCTAGATGTCTCTTGGTTTTCGTGGTTTTTGTTAATAGACGTGTTTTAGATTTTATGGCATACTTTCTTACTGTTTGGTATAAAAAGTTAAACAACCCAATTTTATTATCTGTATGTGAAATGTAGTTTTCACTTATATAATAAGAACTCATATCTTCTTCATTAGGCCTTGGGTTAGTAAATAAAAAATTACACTCTACACACTCATCTATTATAAAGGCTTCTTTTGAAACAGAATAATCGAAACTCTCCATAAAGCAAGTCAATTTTTCACTAGAACAAATTGGGCATTCTTTTAGTTTTATCATCTTCCCATATATATTAGTAATACGTTGATATCAGAGGGAGAAACTCCGCTTATTCTACTTGCTTGACCAATAGAGAGCGGTTTAATTTCATTTAGCTTTTCTTTTCCTTCAGTTGAAATAGAATTAAGTTTTTGGTAATCAAAATCTTCAGGGATTCTAATTTCTTCTAATTTAATTAATTTTTGTGCTGCTTCAGCCTCCTTATTTAAATAGCCACCATATTTTATTTTTATCTCAGCTTGTTCAATTGCTTCTTGATCAATTCGATTCTTTTTTATAAACATTTTAAGTTTATCTGAGATTAATAAGTCGTCAAATGATATATGTGGTCTAGATAAGAATGAGTGTAATTTCTTTTTTTGCTTAACGAGTGCGCTTTTCCTATCTTTTAGTAATGGGTTTATTATTTTCGGATCAATGTTTTCTTTTTTTAGAAACTTAATCACGCTTTCCGTTTGATTATTTTTATGTTTCAAGTTATCCATTCTTTTTCTAGATGCTAGTCCTAGACTATAACCTTTCTCTGTTAGTCGGATATCCGCATTATCTTGTCTTAGTAAAAGCCTGTACTCAGCTCTAGATGTAAACATTCTGTAGGGTTCTTCCGTCCCTTTTGTTATTAGATCATCTATTAACACTCCAATATATGCATCTGATCTAGTAAGTATAAATGGGTTTTTCTTTTTAATTTTCTGATGAGCATTAATTCCAGCAATTAAACCTTGACAGGCCGCTTCCTCATATCCTGTTGTGCCATTTATTTGCCCACAGAAGAATAGGTTTCTTGTCAATTTTGTTTCTAGCGTAGTTTTAAGTTGTGTAGGTGGAAAGTAATCATATTCTATTGCGTATCCGGCCCTAAACAACTTAACTTTTTCTAGCCCTTTAATCTTTCTAAGTGCTTCTATTTGTATTTCTTCTGGTAATGAAGTTGAAAATCCATTTAGATATATTTCAATAGTGTCTTTTCCTTCTGGCTCAATGAACAGTTGATGTCTTGGTTTTTCAGAGAATCGCACAATTTTATCCTCAATAGAAGGGCAATATCTTGGTCCGTGTCCTTTTATTCTTCCTGTAAACATTGGAGACTTTTCAAATCCTTGTTTGAGTATTTTATGCACATCTTTAGAGGTGTATGTTATATAGCAGCTTTTTTGTTTTTCAATCTTATTTTTCTTTAGATAAGAAAAACAGTTGTATTGATTGTCGCCTTTTTGTTCTTCTATTAATTTGTAATTTATACTTCTACCATCTAGTCTTGGTGGAGTTCCTGTCTTCATTCTCCCATGCTTAAAACCTATTTCTATTAATTGCTTTGTAATCCCTTCTGTTGCAGGCTCACCCGATCTCCCTCCTTTATAATTTTTCTCACCAAGATGAATTAAGCCATTTAGGAATGTGCCATTACAGAGAATTACACTTCTACCTTTAATTTTAACACCCATCTTTGTTTTAATCCCTATTACTGTATTGTTTTTGATAAGGATATTTTCAACACTATCCTGATAGAAATCAATATTATTATTTCTTTCAAGGCAAAGACGCCATTCTTTTTCAAAAATTTTTCTATCACATTGCGCTCTTGGACTCCACATTGCTGGTCCTTTAGATTTATTTAGCATTCTAAATTGTATTGTTGATTTATCTGTGATGATTCCTGACATTCCCCCTAGCGCATCAATTTCTCTTATTATCTGTCCTTTAGCAATTCCACCCATTGCTGGGTTGCAAGACATTCTTGCGATGGTTTCAAGATTCTGAGAAATAAGCAAAACTCTTGATCCTAATGTTGCTGCAGAATGAGCAGCTTCACATCCAGCATGCCCACCCCCAACAACAATAACATCATATTTTTCTTTATAATTCATAATGTTTCACATGAAACTATCTCCCTTAAATACTTGAAAATCAATTGTTTATATTTCTTTTAGGTAGTAGTTTTCTTTTTTTCTTATTTCTTTTTTTTCTTTTGTGTTTTTGTCATTATAACCCAACAAATGTAATAAACCGTGTGCCATCACCCTATGAAGTTCATTTGTAAAGGTGACGTTAAATTTTTTAGCATTTTCTAAAACTCTCTCGGTGCTAATAATAACATCACCACTAATTTTTTTGTTTTCTTTAATCTCAAAAGTTATTATATCTGTTAAGGAATTATGATTGAGGTATTTTTTATTGTATTTGCACATCGCATCATCAGTAACAAAGAGATAGCTTAATGTTCCAATTTCAAATCCTTCTGTTTTAGCAATATTATTTAGCCATTTTTTGATTTTTCTTTTTTCTGTTAACTTGAATCTAGACTGTATTTGGAAACTTATCATTTTCTCTCTTTAATTATTGAGTTAAAATACTTTACTACTTCTTTTTTATAATATGGTTTTAGATTAATAGGTTTTGTATTGAGAAGCTCTAATTGTTTCTGCCTTTCTTTAATTATTTTATTGACTTGCCCATCATTATTCTCTCCATCTACCATCCATTCAAATGACTCTCTTTTTTCTTCTTCCCCTTCTTCTTTTTGTGCTTTTTCAAAATCAATAAAATTTTCTATCATTTGATCAAGCCTTTCAAATGTACGACTTGAAATATTATTATTTATTATATCATATTCATTTTCGTCCATTTGTTTTTTAATTTCATCTATTATTTTTGAGTTATTAGAGCGTCCGTTTTCTTTTTCTAAATTTTCTAATCCTGATTTTATCAATCCTTGTTTCTTAGCTAGCTCCATCAGTTTTTTACTACTCATTTTGTCTTTTCCCTTTCCTTTCCCCTTTTTTCCCTTCGAATCTTTCATACTTTTATTCAGTTCTTTTTGAGCTTGTTTAATTTCTGACATCGAGGGATTATTACAGTTCTTCGGATTATTACAATTCTTTGGTTTACTACAGCTTGATGGCATCATACTGAGATCCATTTGCATATTTTTAAGAATCTCAGATAAAAGTAATGCTAAATTATTTGTTGATGTCATTACAAACTGTTGTTTTTCTGCAGACTTATTCTTCTTTCGCTCTTCTAGATATACAATAGACCTATCCATGTTCTCCTTAATTACACTTATTTCTGCGTTAATTTTTGCTTGAATTTTAACAGATCGCTTGCTTAGCGCAAACAAGGAGTCTTCTATTATTTTACTGTCTGATATAAATTTTTTCTGTTGTTGAAGTAATTTGATAAATTCACTACTGGTTATTTTAGTCTTTTTTGTTTTTTCAATTAACCCTTCTTGGTTAAATGAAAGGGTAATTAGGTTTTCAAGTATTTCTCGTAATGTTTCTATATTTTCAATTTGACCATCTGCGCTCTTACTAGTTAACATATTAGACAATTTATTTTCTAGCTTATCAAGTTTTTCTATAGTTTTTTTCTGTTTTTTACTTGATTTTTCTTTTTTATTTTTCTCAAGAGATTGCTTGCTTTCCTCCATTGATTCCTCAATCTCTTGTTCTAATTGTTCAGTCTCAGGAATTGGGTTCTTGTTTTCTAATTCGTTATTTTTTTTCTTTAATCCCTCCAAGGATTTTTTAATGTTATCCATCTGTTCTTGTAAATCTTTTTGTTTATTCACTAAGGTGTTAGATTTTGTCTTTTTATCTTCGGTTTCCTTTTTTAACTGTTCCTGTTGTTGTTTTAATTTTGCTATATCTTTGATTAGTTCTTCTGTTTTCTGTTCAAAATCTAACTGCTTAAACAATTCTAACTCTCTGTCTAGCTCTTTCTCTAGATCATTGTTTTTTGTGTCTAATTTGTCAAGTAGCTCTTTTAGTTTCTCTTTCTCATCTTTGCTTATTAATTTTTCTAACTCATTAATTAAATTTTTTAATTCTTCATCAATAACATTATCCATTAGTTCTTTTAGTTGTTTTGCTTTTTCTTGATTTTCCGGACTAATTTTAGATGATTTCTTTTGTTGAGATTCATGAGCCTTTCTGTTGAGATTTATTTCATTTATTATTTGTTTTTGTTTATTAAGGATTTCTTTTGTTTTTTGCTTTTCATCCCAACCCAAGTCTTTCTTTTCTAGAAGATCTTTATTAAGTTTTTCTATTTTCTCTTTTAATTTTTGGGCTTTAGAAATAGAGTTGTTAAGGCTATTTTCAATTTGATTATTCAAGAGATCTTTTTCAAGGATATTTTCTTTTTCTGTTTTTTCTGTGAAACTAAAATTCTGACTTTTTGTTTTTTTTCTCCCATTTATTTTATCGTTATCCCATACTTCAAAAAAATACACAACTTCTTCTCCTGGATCTAGCTGTAGCTTGCTAGTGCTGAAGTCATAAAAAAAGAGCTGCTCTATATCGGAAGAAGTTTTAAGCCTTTCGCTTTGAATCACAGAATTTCCTTCTTTTTTTATTTGATAATTAAAGGTTAATTCACTTATTCCATAATCATCACTTATTTTACCTTCAAGAACAAAAATCCCATTAACGCTATCTTTAAATTGTCGGGCATTAATTAATGGGCTCTCATCTTCATGAATTTTAATGTTAAAATCAAGTGTGTCTCCTAAGCCAAAATTATTATTATGGATGAACTGTGCTTTTTTACTAGCCAGAAATTGTTGGCTATATTTAAATTGTGTGTTTGAGCTACTTAATGATTTTTTTTTATCTAAAAAGAGGAGTACATTATCCGTGTTTTCAAAATTAATCTGCCATTTTATATATGATCCTTTTGGAGCAATTATGTCTTCAATACTATTAATTTCGGTTATTTCTTTTTTAGTGTATTTTGGAGGTGTAATTATTGTTTTTACACTCTTTATGTTTGAGCGAGGAAGAACATTTAAGATGTATTTTTTTGATTTATATCCTCCTCCATTTATTGTAAAATCTTGATTCTTCTCTAGGTTTTTAAATAGAAATTGGTGTTCAGAAGCATTTACTTTCTTCATTAGAAAATCGTGGTTCTCAATTTCTATAAAGAATTCTTTTGGTATTTCATTTCCTACTGTTTTAATATTTAAAACAAAATCATCGTATTGTTCTGCCACAAGATCATTTCCAATAATTAAATCATAAGGAGCTTCGGGTTCAAAGAATTTATTGTGTTTAATAATTCTTTCAGAGCTTTTTGTGAGGATATGTGTTTTTCCGCTGAAGACAAAAACTAATATTAGCAGTAAGGGTATTAGTAGCCATTTTCCTTTTTTTAGGCTCGATTTAAATTTAATTGCATTGGTAAATGAAACAGGGGAAATCTCTTTTGTTTTTTGCTCAATACTTGCATTAATTAATTCATTGTTGGGAGTCATGTTACTGAGTTCAATAATATTAACGAGCTTGTCATCAATCTCATTAAAATGTTCTCCTAAAATTTTAGCAGCATCTGTGTGGCTTATCCCCCTCCTAATCTTAAAAAGTTTGAGTGATGGTATTACTAAAAATTTAGAGAATATAATTATGTTGATTGTAATGTATAGCCAAAAAAGAAAAGTTCTGAACCCTACATTAAAATTCATGTAATGTTCAAGTATTGAGATAAAGATAGAGAATAGCAATAAAATTAATAGCGTTAGTATACCACCTTTGATTAATTGGTTTACATAATACTTTCTTATAAACTTATTCAGTTTACTAAATAATGGATTACTATCTTTCACTACTACAAAAATACAATTTTAATATACTCAAAATTCTATTAATTTATATCTTATAATACTATCTTTGTGAAAAATATAGTTATGTCACAAGTTAGAGTTCGATTTGCCCCTAGTCCTACAGGACCATTACATATAGGAGGGGTAAGAACGGCTTTGTATAATTTTCTTTTTGCTAAACAAAATGATGGTAAGATAATTCTAAGAATTGAAGACACTGATCAATCTAGGTTTGTGCAGGGAACCGAAAACTACATTGTTGAATCATTAAAATGGTGTGGTATTAATTTTGATGAAAGCGTTAATGAGGGGGGGGGATTTGGTCCGTATAGGCAATCTGAAAGAAAGGAGATATATTTAAAATATGCTCAATCATTAATTGATAGTGGTCATGCTTATTATGCATTTGATACTACCGAAGATTTAGAACATATGCGAGAAAGGATGAAGAAAGCCGGAGTGCCTTCTCCTCAATATAATTCTATCACAAGGTCTAACATGAAGAATTCTACCTCACTCTCAAAAGATGAGGTTCAATCTCGTATAGATAATAACGAAAAATATGTTGTTAGAATAAAAATGCCAAGAAATGAAGAGGTAAGAATTCATGATTTGATTAGGGGATGGGTTGTTGTTAATACTAATAATATGGATGATAAGGTAATATATAAATCAGATGGAATGCCAACCTATCATCTTGCTAATGTTGTAGATGATTATTTAATGAAGATATCTCATGTTATTAGAGGGGAGGAGTGGCTACCTTCAGCCCCCCTTCATGTTTTGTTATATAAATACTTAGGGTGGGAAGAGAAAATGCCAGAATTTGCTCATCTTCCGTTAATTCTAAAACCAGAAGGAAATGGAAAATTGAGTAAAAGAGACGGAGATAGACTAGGCTTTCCAGTCTTTCCAATAGAGTGGGAGAACCCCGAAAATGATGAAATAAGCTCTGGATATAGAGAAAGTGGTTACACTCCTGAGGCATTTATAAATATGTTAGCTTTTTTAGGCTGGAATCCTGGAACATCAAAAGAAATTTTTTCTATGGATGAATTAATAAATGAATTTTCGTTAAAAATGGTGGGTAAGTCAGGAGCTAAATTTGATTTTGATAAAACAAGATGGTATAATCAGCAGTATTTAAGAGCAAAGAAAAACGATATGTTAGCTGAAGAATTGCAGGTAATATTAAAAGCACAAAATATTAATGTCGAAAATAGCTTTGTTGCTAAAGTTTGTAATGAATTAAAAGAACGAGCTACCTTTGTTTCTGACATGTGGGAGGAAGGAAAGTATTTTTTTGCGTCTCCAAAAGAGTATGATAAAAAAACTTTAAGAAAAAAATGGAAAGATAATATCCCCGAAATATTATTAGATTTAAAAGAGAGATTAGGAAGAATTGATGATTTTAAATCGGAGAAAATCGAACAAGATTTCAAAGAAGTCTTATTAAAAAACAATATAGGAATGGGTCAATTGCTTCCCGCCTTTAGGCTTGCTTTAACAGGAATTGCCATGGGGCCTTCTTTATTTAATATTGCTGAAATAATAGGTAAGGAAGAAACAATTCAAAGAATAGATAAGGCACTAATTAATATTAAATAATGGGCTTAATCAAGGTTGAAGGAATAAAATTATATGCTTATCATGGTCATTTGCCTGAGGAAGCTATTCTTGGAGGGCATTTTATAATCAATGTTTATGTGGATGCGGATACTTCAATGGTTGAGAAATCTGATGACTTAGAAGAAACAGTAGATTATGTTAGAATTATAGAGATTGTAAAAGAACAAATGTCAATTCGATCAAATATGATTGAGCACCCTGCTGCTAGAATTGCTGATAATATTTTGATTTTAAATCACGTCCTTAATGTAAAAGTAGAGGTAGAGAAACTAAACGTACCAATTAATGCAAACTTCAGTAAAATTTCCGTGTCAATAGAAAGAAAAAATAGTTAAGATTTTTTGGTAATTATCTAGTATCTAAAAAAGATTAGCAACGTCTAATTTTTCTGAGATTTTTGATTTTAATTCAGAAATTTTTATTCTTTCTTGACTCATATCATCCCTATTTCTTAGAGTAATTGTGTCATCCTCAAGAGTTTCATGATCAACAGTGATACAATAAGGCGTTCCAATAGCATCTTGTCTCCTATATCTTTTTCCAATCGAATCTTTTTCTTCATATTGGCAAGAAAAATTAAGTTGTAATGATTTAAGAATTTCCCGAGCCTTTTCAGGTAACTTATCTTTTTTTGTTAATGGTAAAACTGCTAATTTTACTGGGGCAATTTGTGGTGGTATTTTTAAAACAATTCTCACCTCCTGATCATCTAATTTTTCTTCCTTGTATGAGCTGCTTAAAATTGCTAAAAACATTCTGTCTAATCCAATTGATGTTTCAACAACATACGGGATATAATGTTTGTTTGTTTCAGGATCAAAATATTGCATTTTTTTACCTGAATATTCCATGTGTGCTTTCAGATCAAAATCAGTTCGTGAGTGAATGCCTTCTAGCTCTTTAAATCCAAATGGAAATTTGAATTCAATGTCACATGCAGCGTTAGCATAATGCGCTAGACTTTCATGATCATGGAATCGGTAATTTTCATTTCCTAAACTTAAGTTTTCATGCCAGTTAAGCCTAGATTTTTTCCAAAAATCATACCATTTCATTTCTTCACCAGGCTTAACAAAAAATTGCATTTCCATTTGCTCAAATTCTCTCATTCTAAAAATAAATTGTCTAGCAATAATTTCATTTCTAAATGCCTTTCCAATTTGTGCAATCCCAAAAGGTATTTTCATGCGTGATGATTTTTGAACATTTAAAAAGTTTACAAAAATCCCTTGAGCTGTCTCTGGGCGCAAATAAATCTCTGAACTAGATTCAGAAATAGATCCAAGTTCTGTTTTAAACATTAAATTGAATTGCCTTACTTCTGTCCAATTGCATGTTCCAGATATTGGGCATTTTATTTCTAGATCTTCTATCAGTTTTTTGACTCTTTCTAGATCAACATTTGATAAATATTGATTAAGACTGCTTTTTATTTCTTGAATTTTTTTATTACGCTCAATTATTCTAGCATTTGTTTTAATAAATTCCTCTTCATCAAAGGTCTCTCCAAATTTTTTACTTGCCTTATCGATATCTTTTTGGATTTTATTTTCAATTTTCGTCAAATAATTTTCAATAAGCACATCTGCCCTATACCTTTTGTTAGAATCTTTATTGTCAATTAACGGATCATTAAATGCATCAAGATGTCCTGAAGCTTTCCATGTTTTTGGGTGCATAAAGATTGAGGAATCAATCCCCACAATATTTTCATGCATATTAACCATGGATTTCCACCAATAATCTTTGATATTATTTTTTAATTCAACACCATTTGGCCCATAATCATATGCAGCAGATAAACCATCATAAATTTCAGATGATTGGAAGATAAAACCATATTCCTTACAATGCCCTATGATTTTTTTGAATAAATCTTCACTATTTGCCATGACACAAATCTAACAATTCTCAGATTATAATTATGTAGTTTTGCAATATGATTCAAATAGAGAATAAAATTATTTCTAAAGATGTTTTTGAAAAACAATTTATTTGTGATTTAAATGCGTGCAAAGGAGCTTGTTGCGTAGAGGGAGATTCTGGTGCCCCTTTATTAGAAGATGAGATTAAAAAGATTGAAGAAATATATGATGATGTAAAAGAATATATGACTAGAAAAGGTAGAGGAATAATTGAAGAGAAAGGTGTTTATGTTATTGACAGTGATGGAGATGTAACAACCCCATTAATAAATGATCGTCAATGTGCTTTTGTTATTAGTGAAAATGGAATTTCAAAATGTGCTATTGAAAAAGCATATACTGAAAATAAAACAGATTTTAAGAAACCAATTTCGTGTCATCTTTTTCCAATAAGAATAACATCATATAAGGATTTTGATGCGATTAATTATGAGTCAATTAAGATATGTTCTCCTGCATGTGATTTAGGAAAAAGCATGCAGGTTGCTGTGTATGAGTTTTTAGAAGAATCGATTGTTAGGAGATATGGCCAAGCATTTTATAATGAGCTTAGATCGATTGCGAAGGCTTTATAAGCATGCTTTTATTTGAAAGCATTTTCCCCTGTAATATCTAGGCCAGTAATTAGCAAATGAATATCATGAGTTCCTTCATATGTAATAACAGATTCTAAGTTCATCATATGTCGCATAATGGAGTAATCACCAGTAATACCCATGGCTCCTAATATTTGTCTTGCTTCCCTTGTAATATTTAGAGCCATTTCTACATTATTTCTTTTACACATAGAAATTTGTGCAGACGTAGCTCTTTCTTCATTTTTTAGAACCCCTAATCGCCATGTTATAAATTGTGCTTTTGTTATTTCGGTAATCATTTCAGCTAATTTCTTTTGTTGAAGTTGAAATGCAGCGATTGGTTTTCCAAATTGAATTCTTTCTTTTGAATAACGTAGGGCAGTGTCATAGCAATCCATAGCAGCGCCAATTGCTCCCCAGGCAATACCATATCTGGCTGAGTCTAAACATCCCAAAGGAGCTCCTAACCCATCCTTATTAGGTAGGATATTTTCTTTTGGAATTTTGACATTATCAAAGACAAGTTCTCCTGTAGCAGAAGCCCTCAGGCTCCACTTATTATGTGTTTCTGGTGTTGTGAAACCCTCCATTCCTCTTTCAGCAATTACTCCTTTTATTCGACCTTCCTCATCTTTTGCCCAAACAATAGCAATATCTGCAAAAGGAGAGTTAGAGATCCACATTTTTGCGCCATTTAACAGATAATGATCTCCCATGTCTTTAATATTTGTTGTCATTCCTCCTGGATCTGAACCATGATTAGGTTCTGTTAACCCAAAACAACCGATATATTCACCTGTTGCTAATTTTGGAAGGTACTTGAGTTTCTGCGCCTCGCTTCCATATTTAAATATTGGATACATAACAAGTGATGATTGTACAGAAGCTGTAGATCTTATACCACTATCTCCACGCTCTAATTCCTGCATTATGATTCCATATGAGATGTTATCTAAACCTGCCCCTCCATATTTAGTAGGAATATAAGGGCCAAAAGCACCAATTTCTGCTAAACCAGGAAGAATTTGTTTTGGAAATATAGCCTTTTGGCAAGCATCTTCAATGATTGGAGAAATTTCTTTTTTTACCCATGCTCTAGCAGCATCTCGGATAAGCTTGTGCTCCTCCGTTAGTAGTTCATCCATTTTTAGGTAGTCTGGCGCTTGATATAGGTCTTGTCTCATTTTGGCTTATTATTTTTTACAAAAGTATTGTTTTTCTAAATATTATTAAATAACTATCTTAAATTATATATGTAAAAGGTACTTTTGTAGATAGTTATGATTCCTATTTATCAAAACAGCATTAGTAATTCTTTAGAGTTTTTACTTTTATCTTTATTATTTTTATTTATAGGTCTTCTTAGAGCTTATTATTGGAAATATACAAAGCTTTTAATTTCAGCAGCCTTTAAATATAGATACGCTAGTCAATATTTAAAGCAAGATAATGCCTTTACACAGATAGTAAATTGGTTAACATTTATAATCTTATTAATTAGCATGTCATTATTGTTTTTATATCAAGAAGAGTCATTAGGCTTTTCTAGTTTTTTTATAGTATTTGGCTGTATTTTATTTTACTATATGTTAAAATTTCTGATAATAAATTTTTTAGGAAAATTATTTTTCATTAAGGAGATAAGTAGAATTACTATCTTTTTTTCATATTTATCAGATAAATCTTTGGCGCTTGTAATATCACCTTTAGTACTAATGTTATATTTTTTCTCATTGAACATTACAATGGTATTAATTTCTATAGTTTTTCTTATTGGAGCAGCTTTTCTTGTATTTAAGTTGTTTTGGATTTGGAGGATTGGAACAGATTTTTTTGGCCTTTCTTCTATTTATATATTTTTGTATCTTTGCATCCTAGAAATCTATCCTTTTGTATTAATTACAAAAGGTTTTTTTTACTAATAATGTATTTATAATGAGTTTAGTCAAGAAGAAAGTAAAGTCGATATTAATTTCACAGCCAAAACCTGAAGTTAAATCGCCATATGCTGCAATTCAGAAAAAGCACAAGTTAAAGATTGATTACCGACCATTTATTCATGTCGATGAGATATCTACTGTAGAGTTTAGGGAGCAAAGAATTAGCATATTAAATCATGATGCTGTTATATTTACTAGTAAGCATGCTATGGATCATTACTTTAGTATGTGTGAAAGACTTAGAATCAAAGTTCCTGATTATACAAAGTACTTTTGTGTTTCTGAAGTAATAGCTCACTATCTTCAAAATTTCATAACTTTTAGAAAAAGAAAAATATTTACTGGTGAGCAAACTTTTGCTAGTTTGATTCCTGTTATGCAAAAACATAATGAAAGTAAATTTCTTTATCCTTGTTCAGATGTTTTGAAAGACCGTACTAATAAATCTCTTGAAGAGAGTGGTTTAGCATATACTAAAGCACAAATGTATAAGGTGGTTTGTTCTGATTTATCTGATCTTAAGGATGTTAAGTATGATATTTTAGTTTTCTTTAGTCCTACAGGTATAAAATCTCTTTTTGAGAACTTTCCTGATTTTGTTCAAGGAGAAACCAGATTAGCTGTTTTTGGCCCAACAACCGTTAAGTCAGTGAAAGACTTTAATTTACGTGTTGATATTGAGGTTCCAAATAAGAATGCGCCATCTATGTCAATGGCACTAGAACAATATATTAAAGAGGCTAATAAAAGGAAAAGAAATTCTTAATTGATAAAATTCTTATATGTATACTTTTAAAAAGTCAGAAAGGCTTTGTAATAGAAGTTCTACTGAAAAATTACATGCAGAAGGGAGCTCATGTAAAGAGGGGCCTTTACGGTTAGTATATTTACCAATAAAATCAGAAAGAAGCGATGTTATAAAAGTCCAGATTGTTGTACCTAAAAGACATATTGCTAAAGCTGTTAATAGAAATTTAATAAAGAGATATATTCGAGAATCAGTAAGAAAGCAGAAACAATTATTAATAGATTACCTGGAATTACAAGGTGTTTGCTTAGATATGTCAGTAATATACCAATCTTCAGAGATTAAGTCATTTTTAATAATTGATCAAAAAATAAATTCTTTACTAATTCGTTTAAAAAGTAAATTATGAGTCAGTTAATTTCTTCATTTATACTATTCTTTATTTATATTTATCAGAAAATCGTTTCCCCAATGATACCGGCTCGCTGTAGATATACTCCAACATGTTCTCAGTATTCAAAAGAGAGCATACTTAAGCATGGGCCATTTAGAGGTATGGCACTAACATTGAAAAGAATATTAAAATGCCATCCTTGGGGAGGAAGCGGCTATGATCCTGTTCCATAAAATATTAGTATATGATTAAAAAGATAAAAACATTTGTTATTGTGATAATCCTGCTAGTTGGATCGGTTAGTTTTACAGATAATTATTTTGAAATAGCTAAAAACCTAGATATTTTCACTACAGTCTATAGGGAGTTAAATAATTTTTATGTTGACGAAACAGATCCGGGGAAATTAATGAAAACAGCTATTGACAAAATGCTGAAGTCTTTAGATCCCTATACAAATTATATCCCAGAATCAGAGATAGAAGATTTTAAATTTATGACTACAGGCCAATATGGGGGTATTGGAGCCGTAATTACCAAAAGGGATGATTTTGTCTATATAAATGAGCCATATAAAGGCTCTCCTGCACAAAAGGCGGGACTGATGGCTGGAGACAAGATATTAAGAATTGATGGTGTTGATGCAAAAGGAAAAACGACAGAAGAAGTTAGTAAAGTATTAAAAGGACAGCCAAATACTGATGTTAAATTATTAATAGAAAGGCCATACGTTACAGAGTCATTTGAAGTGAGCTTTAAAAGAAAAAAGATTTCAGTAAAGAGCGTTCCGTATTATTCCTATTTGTCAGATAATATAGGCTATATTAAATTAAGGAGTTTTACTCGTGATTGTAGTAAAGATGTTAGGAATGCTCTTGTAGATTTGAAAGAAAAAGGAGATCTTAAGGGACTGATATTAGATCTTAGAAATAATCCAGGAGGACTCCTTAATGAATCTGTTGATATAGTTAATCTTTTTGTAGAGAAAGGAGAAGAAGTTGTTAGTACAAGAGGAAAAATAGAGTCTTGGTCTAAAATATATAAAGCATCTAAAGCCCCTCTTGATTTAGAAATACCTATTGCTGTGTTAATAAATCAAAGTTCAGCATCAGCATCAGAGATTGTAGCAGGCTCTATTCAGGATCTTGATAGGGGGATTGTAATTGGTAAAAGAAGTTACGGGAAGGGACTTGTGCAGCAAACAAAAAAGTTGAGTTACAATTCTCAGTTAAAACTAACTGTTGCAAAATATTACATACCTAGCGGAAGATGTATTCAGGCTTTAGATTATTCTAATAGGAACAAAGATGGAAGCGTGGGAAAAATACCTGATTCATTAATGACAGCCTTTAAGACTAAAAATGGAAGAACAGTTTTTGATGGTGGGGGCATTCAGCCAGACATAGAGACAAAAGAAGAAGAAGTCAGTAATTTAATTATATCTTTAGTCAGAGAACGATTGTTTTTTGATTATGCAACTTTATATAGGTATCAAAATTCTAATTTGAGAAATGATAGTAACTTTAGGTTTTCTGATGATGACTTTGTTTTTTTTGAAGAGTTTTTAAGTGATAAATCATATGATTACAAAACAGAAACCGAAAAAGCATTTGAGGCTCTTAAGAAAAAATCTGAGAAGGAAAGTTATTTTAATTTGATTGAACAGGAATATACTCTTTTGTATAATGAGTTTGAATTAAACAAGAAAAATGATTTAGTTAGAAATAAAGATGTAATTCAGGAGATACTTAGTCAAGAAATATCAGGCAGGTATTTTTATCAAGAAGGAGAGATTAGAGCTGCATTAACTTTTGATAATGACGTTAAAAAGGCTATAGATTATCTTTCAGATTCGGATTTGTATGATGAAATACTGACTAGTATTGATTAATTATATATTCTCTTTATTCTCCTATTGATTTTTGACAAGAACTCATATGGGATAGAATTAATTTTCCTACAGATTGAGTAGATACTATTATTTGTTCCAAAAACCTCAACTCTATCCCCTTCTATAGCATTCGTTTCCGAGAGATCAATAACACAAGAGTCCATGCTAATATCTCCAACTATACTACAGAATTTTCCGTTTACAAAGAGTGATCCATTAAGATTTCCAAGTCGTCTATCTAGACCATCAGCATAGCCAAATGGGACAACACCTATTCTCATTTCTTGCTCGCATATAAAATTACCTTCGTACCCAATAGCATCTCCTTTTTTTAATATTCTAATTTGACTAATTGTACTTGTTAACTTACCAATCGGTATTAAATTTTCATCTTCATGGACTCCGAAGAGTCCAATACCGATTCTTACTGAATTGTATTGATGATTACTAAATCTTAATACACCATTGGTATTAAGAATATGAATCAATTGTTTTTCTTGATTCTGTGTAGAAAAACCTGATACGATGTTGTTGAAGCACTCCAGTTCTTTTTTAGTAATATCATCTTTTTTATTATTTCTGCTTGATGAAAGATGAGAGCAGATTGATACAACAGTTAGGTTTTTATAGACTGAAAGCTCTTTCTTAAGTTTATGTATTTCTAATTTTGAAAAACCAAACCTATTCATCCCACTATTAAACTTCAGGTGAATATTAATCTTTTCTTTTAACTCACCAAACAACCTTAATAATCTAAAACTATAAACAACAACATCTAAGTCATATTCAATTATTTGACTAGCAGATCTAGGACTAGGGTTTGCAACTATTATTGGTGTTGTTATTCCACTCTTTCTAAGTGCAACCCCTTCTTCAAAATCAGCAACCCAGAATGCGTAAATATTAAGAGCCTCTAATTTTTTAGTAATTTCTAAATCTCCATGTCCATAAGCATAGGCTTTTACGACGGCTATGATCTTAGTTCCTGACTCTAATTGAGTTTTTAGGTAGTTAAGATTCTTTTCAAGATAATTAAGATTAACCTCAAAAACAGATTCGTGAAATTTATACATAATTAAGTTTTTGGCTATTAAAACATTTTTTGCATAATGCAAGATAATCTCCTTTTTCTCCTAAAAAAATATTTTCGGAGTTTTCTGAAACTCTATATGTGTGGTGTGCTTTTTTATTACACATATCACATATTGCATGTAATTTTATGACATTATCTGCTATCTTAATTAAATCAGGCATTGACCCAAATGGCTTCCCCAGGTAATCCATATCCAAACCAGCTAGAATAATGTCAATGTTACATTTTTTTAATTCTATACATGTTTGGATTATATTCTGATTAAAAAATTGAACTTCATCAATCGCAACCACATCAGCTTCTTTAGAAAATCGAATGATTTCATATGAATCATTTATAGGAATTGCTGAAATTTGGCTCTTTTCATGTGATACAATTTTATTTTTGTCGTATCTTATATCTATCTTAGGTTTAAATACTTTTATATTTAAATTTTTGTTTTTTGCATTTTGGACCTTATTGATTAATAATTTAGTTTTTCCAGAAAACATAGATCCACATATGATCTCAATCACACCATACTCTTTCTTATTTTGTATTTCTAAGGACATTAATTATTTGTGATTTATTTATGTTTGTTAACAAAAGTATAAAACCCACTGTATATTTTTATGAATATTAGATTTTTGTTAATTGTATTGGTTTTAAGTTTCATTTTTAATTCTAGTGATGCTAATATGGTAGATACTAATTCTGTAGACAAGAAAAAGGTAATATTGGTTTCAAGTTCTTTAGCGCTTTATTTTGGAGGATCATTTTATTATGTTCAGAATGCTTGGTGGGACGATATATCTAATGATTTTCATTTTGATTCAGGAAATGATTTAATTTATGCTTTAAACGTTGATAAAGCAGGTCATTTTTTTGGAGGTGTTTATGCATCTGATCTTTTTTCTTCTTCATTTAGATGGGCTGGCATGAAGAAATCTAAATCTGTTTTATATGGTGCTTTTTTTGGCACAGGAGTTCAGTTAGCCATTGAGCTGAAAGATGCTTATGCTCCTTATTGGGGATTTAGCAAATGGGATTTAGGCTTGGGTTCAGCCGGAGCGATATGGCCGATGATACAACATCACATTAGATCTGCACGGGCTATTGATTTTAAATTTTCGTATTTTAAGCGTTCAAATATTTACTGGGATTTAGAAAGTCAAAGAGGTAGAGATCCTAATAGGTTCTCTTGGTATGATGACTACCCAAATCAAACTTATTGGATGTCTGTTGATTTAGATTATTTTATGGATTCAGAGGTTATTCCTAAATGGCTTGATGTAGCTTTTGGCTTTGGTCTTGATGATACACAGTATTTAGATGAAGGATTAACAAAAATGGGCGGAAATCAGGAGTATTACCTTGCATTAGACTATGATATAGAAGAGATATTAAAGAAGTGGGATTCTCCTTTAGCTAAGAAAGTAAAGTTTTTTTTAAAATATGTAAAATTACCAGCCCCAACTATTCGTTTTACTCCAGAATTAAAATTTTATCCATTTTTTATATAATAATTAGAATACATTAATGCTATATATAATACCAACACCAATTGGCAACCTAAAAGATATTACCTTAAGATCCTTAGAGATTTTAGAGAGAGTGGATTTAATTTTAGCTGAGGATACAAGGACGAGTAAAAAATTATTAAAACATTACGATATAGCAACTAAGCTTTCTTCATATCATCAATATAATGAACATAAAATATTAGATGGCTTAATTGATAAATTAAAGACAGGAGTTACTTTAGCATTAATTTCTGACGCAGGGACACCTTCAATATCAGACCCAGGATTCTTGCTAGTTAGAGAATGCCTTAAACATAAAATTACTATAGAAACTTTGCCAGGAGCAACAGCGTTAATTCCAGCATTAGTAAATTCGGGTTTTTCTTGTGAGAAGTTTGTTTTTGAAGGTTTCTTGCCCGCTAAAAAAGGTAGATTGACCAGACTGAAAGATTTGTGTAATGAGAATAAAACAATAATTTTTTATGAATCCCCACATAGAATTATCAAAACACTTAATGATTTTATAGGTGTTTTTGGGCAAGAAAGAAGGGTAAGTGTATCGAGAGAATTAACAAAATTGCATGAAGAAACAAAAAGAGGAAGATTGCTTGATGTCTTGGGATATTTTAATAACAAAAAGCCAAAGGGAGAATTTGTAATTGTTTTAGAGGGCGTAAGATGAAGGAATGGGATATCTTAAAAACAGATGAAGATGTAATTAATAAGCTTTCTATTAATCTAAATGTTTCTCAAGAAATTTCACGCTTATTGGTTTTAAGAGGGATCACTAATTATGAAGATGCGGAATCATTTTTTAGACCTTGTTTAACAAAAGCATATGATCCATTTTTAATGAAAGGAATGGATATGGCTGTGAAGCGCTTAAATTTAGCAAAATCAGAGAAACAAAATGTTCTAGTATATGGTGATTATGATGTAGATGGGACCACATCTGTTTCTATGATGTATATGTTTTTATTAAGTCAGGAGATGAATGTTAAGTACTATATCCCAAACAGGTATGATGAAGGGTATGGTATTTCAAGAAAGGGTATCGATTATGCATTTGCTAACAATATTAACTTAATTATATCTCTGGATTGCGGGATACGAGCAATTGATCAAATTGAATATGCTAAGCAATATAAAATTGATTTCATAATTTGTGATCACCATACTCCTTCGAAAGAAATACCAGACGCATACTCAGTTTTAAATCCTAAGCAGTTTGATTGTAGATACCCCAATAAAGATCTTTCAGGATGCGGTGTTGGCTTCAAATTAATCACCGCTTATGCTATTCGTAACTCTATAGATATTAACATTACTTATGGTTATTTAGGATTATTAGCAATCAGTATTGTTTCGGATATGGTTCCAATTACAGATGAAAATAGGATATATGCATTCCATGGGTTAAGGAAGATAAATAATAATCCTAGTGTTGGAATAAAAAGTTTAATTTCTATTGCTAAAAGAAGTGATAAGGTTGACTCATCAGATATTTTGTTTGGTATTGCTCCACTTATTAATGCTGCAGGGAGAATCTCTCATGCACATGAAGCAGTCCGTGTGCTTATAGAGGGTTGTTATGATAAAGCTAAAGTGTATGCAAAAAAAATACATTTAAATAATCAAGAAAGAAAGGATGTTGAAAAAAAGGTTTTTCATGAAGCCTCACACATGATAGATAAACAGAAGATGAGCAATGTTGTTTATGGTAATAATTGGCATAAGGGTGTGGTTGGTATTGTAGCCTCAAAATTAATAGAAGTTCATTATCGACCAACCATTGTTTTTGCAGAGAATAACGGTCTTTTTACAGGTTCTGCTAGATCAGTGAAGGGATTTGATGTCTATGAAGCAATCAGCGAATGCTCCTTTCTTTGTGAAAGATTTGGCGGTCATAAATATGCAGCTGGATTAAGTGTACGTCAAGAGAATATCAAGCGATTTACAGAAAAGTTTGAAGAAGTAGTTACAAATAGAATAAAAAGCAATCAACTTACCCCTGTCATTAGTATTGATATTGATTTTAAGTTAGATAAGATTAATCAGAAATTTCTTAGAATTATAAAACAGTTTGCTCCATTTGGACCAGGAAACCCAAAGCCTATTTTTAGTAGCAGGAACACCACTTTAGTAGGGCCTCCTTATTATATCGGGAAAGACAAATCACATGTTAAATTTAAGTTGTCGCATCAATCTTATGTGTTTGATGCAATTGCTTTTGGTTTTGCAGATTTTTTTCTGAAAAACAATAAGAAACAGCTCGATTTATGTTACACTATAGAGGAAAATAATTGGAAAAGCAAAACTTCTTTGCAGATTAATGTCAAGGATGTTTTCTAGAAACTTGATCTTCCTATTTTTAATGAGATCTTATTTTTTATTTTGATTAGATTATTTAAAAGCATAAAATCTTCATCCTTAGTAGTTTGTTCTTTTATCTCTTGTTGAATAAGTTTTATTTTGCTTTCAACATGTTGAAGTTTTAGAATAAGAACTGCTTTTTCTGCTGTTTTTTTGAGGTTCTGATTTTCTCTTCCAGTGTATATCTTATGTCGTAATACCCAGTTGTCACTGATTATGTGTTGATTAGAAAGTAAATCAATACATAATTTGTTTACAGATATATCATTATGGGTGATAAAGAAAGACTGATTAATATCTTGTTTAGAATTGATCAATCGTTCTATTTCATTATATATTACATTATGGGGATGGTTTTTTATTTTTATTTTATCCGCTTTTAGTTCAGAAACAATAAATTTAGAGACGCTTAATTGCTCATCCTCAAAATAGATTTTTTCATTCCCGTAGCTGAGTAACAACCTAATAATCTCTTCTTCATATTGCTTGAGTTTAATGTCCTGTGATATTTTTTTTGGGTTTTTTTCTGATATAACATCAGGTTTATTTGGATATGGGTTTATTTTTTTTCTTGCTTGATCAATATCTCTTAATAACACATTTTCTTTTACATCTAGTAATTTACTACATATTTTGCAGTATTCAGTTCTTGTTAAGTAGTCAGGAATTAGAGCAATTGATCTAATGATATCTTTGATTATTGTAATACGTTTTATAGGATCTTTTTCCCCATCAGCATTAAGAATTTTCGTCTTGTATGTAATAAAATCAATTGCGTTTTTTTTTAGAAAACTAATTAAATCTTCACTTGATTTTTTGTGTGCGTATGAGTCGGGATCTTCATTTTCTGGAAATGAAACCACCTTCACATTCATACCTTCTTTAAGAATCATATCTACACCTCTAAAGGAAGCTTTTATTCCAGCAGAATCTCCATCAAATAGAATAGTAATATTTTTCGTAAATCTATTTATGAGCTTTATTTGCTCGATTGTTAATGATGTTCCAGATGCAGAAACAACATTTTCAATTCCTTTTTGATGTAATGATATTACATCAGTATACCCCTCCACTATAAAGCAGTTGTCGTTTTTACTAATTGAATTCTTAGCAAAAAACATGCCATATAAAATTTTGCTTTTATTATAAATTAATGACTCTGGAGAGTTTTGATATTTTGCTTTTGCATTTGAACTTAATGCCCTTCCCCCAAAACCAAGGACTCTACCCGAGAAGCTATGTATTGGAAACATAACCCTCTCTCTAAATCTATCTATCACAACATTATTATCAATTGTTAACCCAAGACCTGACTTTACAATAAATTCTTCCGAGTAAGACTTCTTTATTGCTGTTTTAGTAAATATATCTTTTTGTTTAGGGCTATACCCAAGTTCAAATTTTTCAACAATTTCTTTATTGTATCCTCTTTCAGTAAAATAATTTAACGCAATGTTTTTTCCTTCCTCCGTTTTCCATAAGCTTTCGGTAAAGAAATTCTTAGCAAAGTTAGATATAATGTATAAGCTATCTTTTTCATTAGCATCTTGAACTTGCTCTTTTGTCATCTCTTCTTCAACAATATCAATATTATATTTTCTAGCTAAATATTTAAGTGCTTCTGGATAATTATAATGTTCTTTATCCATTAGAAAACTAACACTGTTACCCCCCTCTCCACAACCAAAACATTTATATATTCCTTTACTTGGAGATACGGTGAATGAAGGTGTCTTTTCATTATGAAAAGGACAGAGGCCTAGCAGGTTTACCCCTCTTTTCTTTAATGTTACAAAATCACCAACCACTTCTTCGATTTTGACAGTTTCAAATATTTCGTCTATTGTACTTTTTGGAATCATTTTTTTCGTTTAACCACATAATGTACTAGATTTATTAGTGAATTTTTTGCTTCGCTATTTTCGAATTTATCTAATATACTTAAGGCTTCTTGGAAGTACATATTCATTTTCTCTTCTGCATAGTCTAACCCTTTATTCTCTTTAACAAGATTAATTATTTTTTTTGTTTTTTCAGTGTTTTTACTATCATTCTTAATAGTATTGATTATAAATCTCTTTGTTTTTTTATCTACCTTGTTTAAGGTGTATATTAATGGCAAGGTCATTTTTTTATCTCTAATATCCATGCCAGTAGGTTTGCCAATTATTAGGTTTTGCGTATAATCAAGTAGATCATCTTTAATTTGAAATGCAATACCTGCCTTTTCACCAAATATGCGCATTTTTTTTATATCTTCTTGCGTTCCATTTGCAGACTCTGCTCCGGATTCACAGCAGGCAGAAATTAGAGCAGCTGTTTTTTTATTGATTATATTAAAATACACTTCCTCTGTGATATTTAATTTTCTTGTTTTTTCGATTTGAAGTAATTCTCCCTCACTCATATTCTTTACAGCACGACTAACAATTTTAAGTAGTTGAAATTCTTCTTTTTCTATGGCTAATAATAGTCCTCGTGAAAGAAGGAAATCACCGACCAAGACTGAAATTTTGTTTTTCCAAAGAGCATTAATAGAAAACCATCCTCTTCTAAAATTTGATTCATCTACAATATCATCATGCACTAATGTGGCCGTGTGTAGAAGCTCAATAAGAGCAGCAGCAGTATAGGTCCCATCTGTTATATTATTATATAGCTTAGCAGTTAAGAAAATAAACATTGGTCGAATTTGCTTTCCTTTTCTCTTAATAATATAATACATGATTTTGTCAAGTAAAGGCACATCTGTTTTAAGAGAATCTTTGAATTTATTCTCAAATAGATTCATTTCTTTAGAAATTGGAAGTTTTATGTCTTTGATCTTTAACATAACATGGTTTACAGGCTAATATACAAACTTTTGTATCTAGTAAATAATGGTTTCTACTTTAATTTATTGACAAGTTGACCACAAGCAGCATTTATATCTTTTCCTTTGCTTTTTCTGAGATTGACAATAATATTTCTTTCATTTAAGAAACTCATGAAGTCTGCTGTTTTTTTATTTGTTGATTTTGTAAAAGGAATACTTTCAATGGTATTGTATTCAATTAAATTTACTTTACAGGGGCTAATTTTACAAAAACTCATCAGTTCTTTTGCATCATCAATACTATCATTAACATCATTAAACAAAATATATTCATATGTTACTCGAGTACCTGTTTTATCATAAAAGTATTTGATTGAATCTTGTAGTTCCGTAAGATTAATAGATTTGTTTATGGGCATTATAGAATCTCTTTTCTCATTATTGGCAGTATGTAGGCTAATAGCTAAATTAAATTTGATTTTATCATCTGCTAGTTTTTTTATAATCTTAGCGATGCCAGCTGTTGAAACAGTAATTCGTTTTGGCGACATTGCTAATCCAGTTTCTGTACAGATTAAATCTATACTTTTTAATAGGTTGTCATAATTTAATAGAGGCTCGCCCATTCCCATAAATACAATATTGCTAAGCGGTCTCCCAAAATTTTGTTTTGCTTCTTCGTTAAGTATAAATGCTTGGTCATAAATTTCACTATACTTAAGATTTCTTGATAACTTAAGCGTTCCAGTAGCACAGAATACGCATGATAAGCTACATCCAACTTGAGAGGACACACATGCTGTTAGTCTTTTTTTCGATGGGATTAGGACGCCCTCGATTAAGTTGTTGTCAGATAATTTAAGACTATATTTAATGGTTCCATCATTACTTCTTTCGGCCTTATGAATAGAAACAGGATTTATATAAAAGTTTTTGTCAAGTAGCTCTCGAATATCTAATGACAAAGAGGTCATTTCATTAAAGTTTACAGCTCGCTTTTTCCATAACCATTCTATGACTTGTTTTGCTCTGAAATTTGGTAAATTATATTGCTTTAAGAAATTAATTAATTCTTCTTGGGTGATATTTCTAATGTCTTTTTTTTCAAGCATGTAATTACAAAGATATACTTACTTTTGAGGAATGAGATTTTTAACTGCTGATTATTTATATACATTAGTTAATGAGCCGATAAAGAATGGCGTTTTACAAGTTGATGATTCTGGGAAAGTAATTAATACTTACTCTAATTTTCTTGATGTTCCTTCTAATAAGATAGATTGTTATCAGGGTATTTTGTGTCCAGGATTTATTAACGCCCATTGTCATCTTGAACTTTCTCACTTACAGGGATCCAGAGATCAAGTTAAAGGTTTTTTAGATTTTTTGTCAATCATTAAAGATAGAGATAATTTTTCTAAGCATAAGATTATATCTGCTATCGAAGAGTCAGAGAAACAGATGATAAAAAATGGTATTGTAGGGGTTGGGGATATATGTAATACATTAGATACATTACCTCAGAAGTTAACAGGTAAGATGCAATATTATAATTTTATTGAAGTATTTGAGGTTGATGCTAATAAATCAGCAGAGGCTATTAGTTCAGCATTAGTTATTCGAGATAAATTCCGTTCAAATGATTTGCAAGCAACTATCTCTCCACATGCACCTTATAGTGTTCCTCCTAGTTTAATGAAGGCGATATCAGATGTATCAGATAATTTAGATTTTGTTTTTAGCATACACAATCAAGAGACTAAGCATGAAGATATTTTATTTGAACATAAAGAAGGAGAGTTTTATAAATGGTTATGCTTTCTTAATGCCTCCAGTGAGATATGGAAAAAGAGATCCTCAAGTGCCGATATTATTCAAGAGCTTAACACAGAAAAAAATATTTTATTTGTTCATAATACATATTCTGAGAAGCTTGATTCCATAGATCAATATTATTGCACTTGTCCTAATGCAAATTTATTTATTGAACAAAAGTTGCCAGACTATTCTATATTTAATTCAGATTATCTTTGTGTTGGAACAGATGGTTTAGCCTCAAATAATAGTTTGTCAATTATTAACGAACTTGCGCAAATACAGAAGCACTCAGATTATAGCTTGGAAGTACTATTAAAAATTGCTTGTAGGAATGGAGCAATAGCATTAGGTTTTAATGACCTTGGGACTTTTGAGATTGGGAAAAGACCAGGGATAAATTTGATTTCAAATTATAGTCTTGGTTTAGAATCCGCGAGTGTTACAAAAATTATTTAGTAAGATTGTGTTTTTTAAAAAGTAGATTGGCAATATCTAAATCAAGTGGTTTCGTGATCTTTATATTCCATTCTTCTCCAGCGATATTTTCTATTCTTCCTCCATTTGCTTCAAATACTGATGAATCATCTGTGAATGAATCTTTAAAAGACTGTCTATATGCTTGCTTAATATCTTTTATCCTGAAAGATTGAGGCGTTTGGATACTATATAGTGTTTTTCTTGTAAGATTTTTTGATTCTTTTTGATTAATACTGCGTATTGAATTTGTTACAGGCATAGTTGGTATAATACCTGTGTCTTTTTTGACAGAACTTATGGACTGATTAATTAATTTTTTTGAAACAAAAGGCCTTACGCCATCATGTATAATAATAATCCCATTTGTATTAATACTTTCCAAACCATTCTTTACGGAAAAGAACCTATTCCCCCCCCCTTCTACCAACTCATGTTTTATTTTAAATTTATATTCTTGGCATAGGTTTTTCCATAGATCAAAATAATTTTTTGGAATTACTACAATGATTCTGTCGAGGTGAGCAAATTGTTTAATCGTATGTATTAAGACAGGAGCGCGATTAATAGTTAGAAATTGTTTCGGAATTTTTTTTTTCAATCTATTTCCAACTCCACCTGCAACTATTAGAGCAATTTTTTCCATTAGTCTATTATTAACATGGCATCACCAAATGTATGGAACTTATATTTCTTTTTAACCGCTTCTTTATATGCTTTAATAAGTAGCTTATATCCAGAAAATGCTGATGCCTGCATCATAAGTGAAGATTTTGGTAAATGGAAATTTGTTATCATAGAGGAGGCTATTTTGAAGTCATATGGAGGAAATATAAACATATTTGTCCATCCATTAAACGGTATGACCATATTCTTAGTAGAAACACTTGATTCAAGGCTTCTCATCACAGTTGTTCCAACTGCACAAACTTTTTGTCTTGATTCCAGTACGCTATTAATTTTATTAGCAGCTGCTTCATCAATTATCATTTGTTCAGATTCCATTTTATGTTTTGATAAATCTTCCACCATGATTGGACTGAATGTCCCTAAACCTACATGAAGCGTTGTTTCTGCAAACTCTATTCCTTTTATTTGCATCTTAAGCATTTGTGTTTTGCTTAGATGAAGGCCAGCAGTAGGAGCAGCAACTGCCCCCTCATGTTTAGCAAAAACTGTTTGGTATCTTTCTGTGTCTTGAGCGCTTGGCTCTCTTTTAATAAATCTAGGTAATGGTGTATTACCTAAAGAATTTAGCGTCTCTTTAAACTCTTCATGTGTTCCATCATATAGGAATCTAAGGGTTCTTCCTCTAGAAGTTGTATTATCAATTACCTCAGCAATTAGCTCGTCATTTTCTCCAAAAAATAATTTATTTCCAATACGAATCTTTCTTGCGGGATCTACCAAAACATCCCAAAGTCTATTTTTCTGATTTAACTCTCGCAGTAAAAAGACTTCAATTCGAGCGCCTGTTTTTTCTTTGTTTGCATAGAGCCTAGCTGGAAATACTTTTGTGTTATTAATACATATAACATCTCCATTGTCAAAATAATCGATTAGGTCTGAAACTTTTTTATGCTCAATATCTCCTGTACTTTTATGTAGGACCATTAATTTAGCGTCGTCTCGATTTTTTGCTGGCGTATCTGCTATTAATTTTTCGGGCAGATCAAAGCCAAACATTGATAGTTTATATTTCATGAGGTAAGATTTTAGGTGTGCAAATATAATGCATTGAGTTATCTATGTCAATAGATATTAGGATTTTAGTTGATTTTCAAATTCTGTTATAGTAATTGCATTATTTATACTGTAATTACCAATCTTTGTTCGGCATAATCTGGATAGGTACCCCCCATTGTTCATTAGTTTGCCAAAATCATTTGCAACAGATCTTATATAGGTCCCCTTACTACATTCTATGCTAAATGTAAATGTTGGGATATTTATTTCTTGAATTATAAAAGACGATATGGTTATTGTTCTTTTTTTTATTTCTATACTTTCTCCTCTTCTTGCTTTTTTATATAATCGCTCCCCATTAATTTTTATAGCAGAGTAGGCAGGCGGCCTTTGTTCTATTTGACCAATAAATTTTTTCGCAACTTCTTTTATATGATTGCGTGTGATTTTTGTGGTGTCAAAGTTTTGATCAACATCTGTTTCAAGATCAAATGATGGGGTAGTTGCTCCAAGTGTAACTTCACCTGTGTATGTTTTTACTTGATCTTGTATTTTTGAGATCTCCTTAGTTAATTTACCCGTACATATTATTAGTAATCCTGTTGCAAGAGGATCAAGAGTTCCAGCATGACCAACCTTTATTTTTTTTATTTTGAATCTGCTTTTAATTAGATTCTTAGTTTTTTTTACAACATCAAAAGAAGTCCATCCTACCTCTTTATTTATAAGCAATACTCTACCTTCTTCAAAATCTTCTTTAGATAAAAAAAGAGATCCCCCATCCATGCCTATAGACCAGAATAAATTGCACAGACACCAATGATGAAGCAGTAAAATGAAAAATATTTCAATTGACTATTCTTCACTAATTTAATCATCCATTTACACGCAATTATTCCTGTTATAAAAGCAAAGAAAAACCCAACTATAAGAGGTGTAGGTGACTGATCATATATTAGGCTGTCTGATGATAAAAGATCTTTCATGACTTTACCAAGTATTAATGGGACTACCATTAAAAAAGAAAATTTTGCAGCATTTCCTTTATCTATACCAAGAAGTACTGCTGTAGAAATTGTGGCGCCAGATCTTGAAATACCAGGTATTATTGCTATTGCCTGAGCCAGCCCAATAATAAATGCTGATTTTAGATTAACGTTCTTATTTGAGAATTTCGCTTTGTCAGCCCCAAATAAGAGAAGCCCAGTTAGTATTAGCATTAGTCCTACGACCATTAGATTTCCGTTAAAAAGAAGCTCTATCTCTGATTCAAAGAAGAAGCCAACGAGGGCGGCCGGAATCATAGAAATAATAATTTTCACAGAAAACCAGAAGCTTGCATTATTTTTAAAGCTAAATAATCCAACTATAATTTTTATGATTTCTTCTTTGAAAATCACAATTGTACTACAAGCTGTAGCAAAATGCAATACAACGGTCATTAGCAGACTTTCATTAGCTAATTTTTCTTCGCTAAGTAAGGTTTTAAAGATTTCAAGATGTCCACTACTGCTAACTGGAAGAAATTCAGTAAGCCCCTGTATAATCCCAAGGATTATCGCATTGATAATATCCACCTATTCTTTCTTTTCAGAACGACTCATAATAGCAAAAATCTGTATAATAAATCCGCCAACTATTAATACTGGAGCTAATGTTAGTCTTTGGAAACTGAAAATCTCATCAGAAAATTTAGTTGGATCTTCAGAGCCCCCTCCAGCCATTAGTATTATTCCTGTTACGATTAATAATAAACCACCTATTAAGAGTATGTAATTTTTTTTATTAAATATAAAGTCCATTTTCTTGTTTTTTAGTTATATAATTCACCTTCATTAAGATGAATAAATTTTCTTACTGCAAAAAATGTTGATGCACTACTTATTGTAATTCCAGAACAAAATAAAACAATAAAAATGAATCCAATGATATGGAGATCATTTATATTTAAGATGCTTGCAGTTTCTGATTGGATTAATTGAATCGAACCAATTAACATAAAGATTGCAAAGATAGCACTATATAGACCTTGGTAAATTCCTGTGATTAGGAAGGGTTTTTGGATAAAGCTATTTTTTGCACCAACAAGCCTCATTGTTCTTATGATGAACCTTTTTGAATAAACCGATAATCTTATGGTATTGTTAATTAGCGCAAAGGCAATAAAGAATAATATTAGACTAAAGATAATCAAGAAAAATGACATCTTTCTTACATTACTATTAAGCTTGTCTATCAAATCTTTTTGATAAAAAACTTCGTGTACAATATTATTTCTTTCTAGTTGAGTGCTAATTTTTTGTAAGCTATCATTATTTGCATAGGCTGAATTTAATTTAACATCAATTGACGCTAAGATAGGATTGAACCCTAGAAAACTCACAAAATCTTCTCCTAATTCTTGTTCAAGCTCATATGTAGCTTCATTTTTGGAAATAAATCTTGTATTTTTTGTAAACTTTTCTGCGGCTAGTATTTTTTTAAATTCGATTAATTCAATTTCTTTAACCTTTTCTTTAATCATAATTGAGAATCCAACATTTTCTTTAACATAGTTTGATAGTCGTTGCGTATTTATCAAGATCAATGATAAAAGTCCTACTACAAACAGAACTAATGACAAACTTATAATGACGGAGATTGATGAAGAAACAATTTTTCTATTAAGTGTTTTGTTTTTTCTTTTATTCATTCTAATCGCTAAAATATAAAAATACTATCAAGATTTGTTTGTATTAATTAACTTTGTAGTTGATAATTTAACATCATATGCAGTACAATTTTAAAAGTATAGAAAAGAAATGGCAAGCTTATTGGTCTGAAAATTCAACCAATAAGGTTGTAGAAAATTATAAGCAAGATAAGTTTTATATTTTAGACATGTTTCCTTATCCCTCTGGTGCTGGATTGCATGTTGGGCATCCATTGGGATATATTGCTTCCGATATTTATGCGAGATTTAAAAAAACAAAAGGGTTTAATGTTCTACACCCAATGGGCTACGATTCTTTTGGGCTTCCTACAGAACAGTATGCTATACAAACAGGGATACACCCAAAAATTGCGACGGATGAAAACACGAAAAGATATAGATCCCAATTAGATAAGCTTGGCTTTGCGTATGATTGGAGTAGAGAAATAAGAACTTCAGATCCCAATTATTATAAATGGACACAATGGATATTTAAATTGCTGTTTAACTCTGCATATTGTACTATACAGGGTAAGGCAGTGGAAATTTCAGATGTCATAGATTATTTCGATTCAAATGGTAATATTGGAGCCAGTTATTTCTGTGATGACAATATAGAAGAATTTACAGCAAGTCAATGGAAATTGTTTTCCGAAGAAGACAAGCAACGGATCTTACTTTGTTATAGGCTTGCTTTTTTATCTGATACCATGGTTAATTGGTGTCCTAAATTAGGAACTGTCCTTGCAAACGATGAGGTTAAAGAGGGTCGTTCTGAGAGAGGAGGATTTCTTGTAGAGCAAAAAAAGATGAAGCAATGGTCTTTACGCATTACAGCCTATGCTGATAGATTACATGAAGGCTTAAATGATTTAGACTGGTCTGATTCTTTAAAAGAAATGCAGAGAAACTGGATCGGAAAATCCAAAGGGGTTACAATGAAGTTTAATACTGAAAGCGATGATTTAATAGAGGTTTTCACAACAAGATCAGATACTTTATTTGGAGTTAGTTTTCTTGTTTTAGCTCCCGAGCATGAATTGGTTGATCGCCTTACCTCAGATCAACAGAGAAATGATGTGGATACGTATTTAAACTCCTCTAGATTAAAATCTGAAAGAGAACGACAATCAGAAAAAAAGATGAGTGGTGTTTTTACAGGAGGATACGCATATCATCCTTTTACCGGGGACAAGCTTGAAATCTGGATTGCTGATTATGTTTTGGCTTCTTATGGAACGGGAGCAGTAATGGCCGTTCCTTGTGGGGATCAGAGAGATTGGTTGTTTGCAAATCATTATAATATTGATATTAGTAATATTTTTAAAGATGTTGATATTTCCAATTCAGCTTATGAAGGTAAGGAAGCGAGAATTATTAATTCAGATTTTCTTAATAATCTTAGTTGTGAAGATGCTATTAATTTATCAATCGAAAGGATTGTTAAAGAGGGTATTGGCGAGAAAAGAATCAATTATAGATTGAGAGATGCTGTCTTTTCAAGGCAGAGATATTGGGGAGAGCCATTCCCGGTGTACTATCTCAATGATATCCCTTATTTATTAGATGATAAGACATTTGTGACGTTGCCAGATATTGACAAGTATTTACCTACAGAAAGCGGAGAACCTCCATTAGCAAGAGCACAAAAAGATGATTGGAATGTTTTTAAGGGAGACCGAATGGATACAAATATCATGCCTGGATGGGCTGGGTCTTCTTGGTATTTCTTAAGGTTTATGGATCCTTTAAATGACACTGAATTTGTCTCAAGAGAGAAGTTAGAATATTGGGGTCAGGTTGATTTGTATATTGGTGGCGCCGAGCATGCAGTTGGACATTTACTGTATTCTCGTTTCTGGACAAAATTCCTGTATGACAAGGGGCTTATATTTTTTGAAGAGCCTTTTAAGAAATTAATTAATCAGGGGATGATATTAGGGCGATCTAATTTTGTTTATAGAATCAAAGACTCAAATACATTTGTAACGAAGTCAAAAAAAGATGAGTATGAAACCATTAGTTTGCATGTAGATATTGATTTTGTTGATAATGATTATTTAGATCTTGATAAATTTAAAAATTGGAGAAATGAATATTCAGATGCAGAATTTATTTTAGATAGTGACGGGAGATATCAATGCGGTTTTGAAATTGAAAAGATGTCTAAATCAAAATACAACACCCAAACACCAGATGATTTAATTGAGAAGTATGGGGCAGACACGCTAAGATTGTATGAGATGTTTTTAGGACCATTAGAGCAATTTAAGCCGTGGGATGTTAAGGGAATTAGCGGTGTCCATAATTTTTTAAAAAAACTATGGAGACACATACATGATAAGGACAATAATATATGTGTTAGCGTAGATACAGCTAGTGAATTATCGTATAAATCTATCCATAAGACCATAAAAAAAGTAGAAGAAGATATTGAAAGACACTCTTTTAATACAGTAGTTAGTACATTGATGATTTGTTTAAATGAATTGATAGAGCAGGAATGTAAGAATCAATCAATAATTTCTGACTTTCTTATATTGTTATTTCCTTATGCCCCTCATATTACTGAAGAAATATGGAGGGAGCTTGGTAATAAAGAGTCTATAACACTTGCTTCTTTCCCCAAGTTTAATTCTAAATATTTAGCAGAAGACCAAATAAGTTGTCCGGTTTCATTTAATGGTAAGATGAGATTTAAAATATTACTACCATTTAATATGGATAAAAATAAAATTGAAGATTTGGTAATGAGTCATGAAAAAACCAAGAAGTATCTTGGAAGCTCTAAGCCTCAAAGGATTATTATTGTTCCTAATAAGATCGTAAATATTGTTTTCTAGAAAACACATTGAATTCAATAATTAATTTTTTTATTTCAAGCTATATATATGTTTCTCTTTGTGTAGTTTCTTTAGCGCTAGCAACACAATATCTTCTATTATCTTTTAATATCCAGGTTCTTTGTTTTTTGTTCTTTGCAACCTTTATATCGTATAATTTTCAGCGGCTAGCTTCTATTTACAAAAATCCAGAGCATAGTCGAAACCAATGGTATATTCAAAATCGTCTAATAATTTCTGCTTTGTTGTTTTTATCTGTTATTATATTTTTCGGGCTTATTTATAGTTTTAATATTAAGTCCATCTTTTTAGTTTTAGGTCTTTCGTTACTGTCTTTATTGTATTCTATTAAGTTACGTGATATTCCGTATTTAAAGATATATATTATTGCAGCTTCTTGGTGTTTTTCTACAATTCTTCTTACTGTTTTAGAAAACAATTTGACTGTCAATTTAGAAATTATTTTGTCGATGATTGGAAGATTTTCTTTTATAGTAGCAATTACAATTCCGTTTGATATTAGAGATGTTAATTTTGACAAAAAAAGATTAAAAACTCTTCCGATTTTATTTGGCGTTGAGAGGTCTAAGAAAATTGCTTTAATCATGTTGTTATTTTTTTTAATCCTTGAGTTTTTCCATTATGTTGTTTTTTCTTGGGAGATAAATTTCTTTTTAGCTAGTCTTTTATGTTGTGGCTATACATATTATCTGATAAAAAAATCTGGAATGGATAGAAATAAATTTTATTATTCTTTTTGGGTTGAATCATGCTCTATCTCTATTGTTATTTTTTTAATAATTACAGCGATTTTTTTGTAAAATTTCTTCTTATATTTACTGCACATTTAAATATATTTCATGTCTAAGAAAACATCATCTGTTCATTATAATAATTATTTAGATCTTGATAAGATATTAGATGCTCAGCATCCTTTGAGTAATAGTAAGGGGAATAATGAGGCTCATGAAGAAATGCTTTTTATTATTATTCATCAAACTTATGAGCTTTGGTTTAAGCAGATTATACATGAGATAACATCTATCATGACTTTATTTAGAAAAGAAAAAATAGATGAAGAGAATGTCGGTTTGATTGTTGGCAGGCTAGAGCGAGTAAATAAGATTCTAGAAGTGCTCGTAAAGCAATTAGATATTTTAGAAACTATGACTGCTTTAGATTTTCTCGATTTTAGAAATTTTCTTTCTCCTGCATCTGGGTTTCAGTCACATCAGTTTAGACAGCTCGAGGTTATGTTAGGGTTAAAGATTGAAGCGCGACATCAATTTGGAGGCTGCCCTTATCATAGTCAGTTTAGTGGTGATAAGAAGGAAGAAATACTTAAGTTAGAAGATAATGATTCTTTATTTTTATTAGTAGAAAAGTGGTTAGAAAGAATACCATTTCTAAACATGAAAGATTTTGATTTTATCAAGAAATATAAATCTTCTGTTTTAAGCATGTTGAAGAGTGAGGTTACGGCAATTAATGATTTAGAAAGTTTAAATGAAAGGGAAAAGAAAATAAGAACAAGGATGATTGAAGAGAATAAAAAGTATTTTGAAAATATTTTTAATGAAAAAAATCACCTTAAATCTATCCAAGAAGGATATACAAAACTTTCATATAAAGCCACAATGTCTGCGCTGCTCATCAATCTATATAGAGAAGAGCCAATATTACAGCTTCCCTATAAATTTCTACGAGAGCTTGTAGAGGTTGATCATAAGATTTCATTATGGAGATTTCGCCATGTGCAAATGGTTGAAAAGATGTTGGGTCAAAAAATAGGAACAGGAGGGTCATCGGGTCAAGGTTATTTGAAACAAACTGTAGATCAACATCGCTTATTTGAAGATGTTGCAAATATTGCGACTTTAATGATTTCTAGAGAGTATCTTCCTGATTTACCAAAAAATATTAAACAGGAATTAGGTTATAATTTTAGCAATAAGAACATATGAATTTAGCATTAAGAAATAAGAAGGCTATTGTTTGTGGTAGTACACAGGGAATAGGAAAGGCTATTGCCGAAGGGCTGGCAAAACAAGGAGTGAGCTTAACTTTGATTGCTCGAAACGAGAGTGTTTTAACAGATATTGTTGGCTCTCTAGACAGATCTTTAGGGCAAGAGCACGACTATCTTTGTATAGATTTTTCTGAGGATAATTTTAGTGAAAAGTTAGATGGTTTGAGCGAAACATATGATATCTTAGTTAATAATACTGGAGGCCCTGCGGCAGGACCTATTACCGATGCTGATCCAATAGATTTTGAAGGAGCTTTTAAAATGCATTTAATAA
>JAAZYM010000006.1 GCA_014239655.1 Flavobacteriales bacterium
AAACATCATTAATAAAGCATTAAAAAATGGTGCCGATGGATATTTGTCAAAAAACAGCTCTATAGAAGACTTTATAAATATCATATCTAATCTTTTCTCAAAGAAAAAAAATCAAACACCAAAATTCTATGAACAAGAAAATATAAAGGATGATTTTTCTTTAAAATATAGATTAACAAATAGAGAAAAAGAAATAAAAAAGCAAATTCTAGAGCAGAAATCAAACGTAGAAATAGGAAAATCACTACTAATAAGTAAAAGAACAGTAGAAACACATAGAAAAAATATTATGTTAAAATTAGATGTAAAAAATAGTATTGGAATAGCTGTTAAAATACTAGAAAACAATATATTAAGCTTAGATACCCAATAAAGACGTACATTTCTTCTCGTCTTTCTCTAATTGTTTTCTAAGCAAACTAATATTCTCAAAATCCATCCCATCTCTCACTCTACAAACAAACTGAATCTTTAATTCTTTACCATATATCTCCTCTGCAAAATTAAATATATGAACTTCAATTTTATTAGTCTGAATCCCAATATTCAACATGCCGTAATAAGTTAAAGAAGACAACTCTAATTGAACAGCATACACCCCTGCTTTAGGAATCAATTTTTGCTTTTCAACTTCAATATTTGCCGTAGGATAATTAATAGTCCTTCCAAGTTTATTTCCATGAACCACCTGACCAATTATTAGATATTGATGTCCTAAAAACTTATTAGCCTCTTTTATGTTTCCGTCTTGAATTAATTTTCTAATCTTAGTTGAACTCACAGAAACTTTACCTTCTTTTTGAGGGGGGATCTGTTCTAAAGTAAAATTATAGAGCACCGAAAGATCTTTTAATTCATTTATAGAGCCTTCTCTATTTCTACCAAAATGATGATCATAACCAATAACAAGATGATCAACATTTAATTTCTTTACAAGAATATTTCTAACAAAATCAACATACTTCATTCTCGAAAATTCCTTTGAAAAATTTTGAACTACAAAATTTTGTAAACCAATCTCTTTTAATTTCTCTTTCTTCTCATAAAGTGTGTCTAACAATTTAAGCTGACTATCATCTCCATACAAAACAAACCTAGGATGAGGTGAGAAAGTTAATAACACACTCTCTCCTCCTACTCTTTTTGCAGTCTTATTTAAATGATTTACTATAAATCTATGACCAATATGAACCCCATCAAATGTCCCAATTGTAACTACGGTTTTAAAATTAGCCTTAAACTTATCTATGGTACTATAGCTTTTCAATAAATTGAATTTAATGTTAAAAAAGTGTTCAAAATTAATAATTAATTTAATTAAGAAATAGTATTGAAGATACAAATTAAAAATATTAGATTTGCAGGCGAAAAACAATTAAAAAATCTTTCTTTAAAAAATTAAAAAATGTCAAATAATACTGGAAAAGTTTCTCAAATTATCGGGCCTGTAATTGATGTTGTCTTTGACAACAAAGAAAATGAATTACCTAACATCTACGATTCATTAGAAATTACAAGAAAAAATGGAAGTAAGTTAGTTTTAGAATGCCAACAACACATTGGAGAAGATACTGTTAGAGCAATCGCAATGGAAACAACTGATGGAATTAGCAGAGGTGTAGATGTGCTAGCAACTGGCTCGCCTATTAGAATGCCTGCTGGAGAAAATATTAAAGGTAGAGTCTTTAATGTTATTGGAGATGCAATCGATGGAATGGAAAATCTATCTACTGAAAATGGATTGCCAATACATAGAGATCCGCCTAAATTTGAGGATCTCTCAACAGCTACAGAAGTATTATTTACAGGTATTAAAGTAATTGATTTAATTGAGCCTTATGCCAAAGGAGGAAAGATTGGTTTGTTTGGTGGTGCTGGTGTTGGTAAAACAGTACTTATACAAGAATTAATAAATAATATTGCCAAAGGACATGGTGGATTATCAGTGTTTGCTGGTGTTGGAGAAAGAACAAGAGAGGGGAATGACTTATTAAGAGAAATGCTAGAATCTGGCATTATAAACTACGGAGAAGAATTCAACCATAACATGGAAGAAGGAGGTTGGGACTTATCAAAAGTAGACAGAAAAAAACTACTAGATTCAAAAGCAACATTTGTCTTTGGGCAAATGAATGAGCCTCCAGGAGCAAGAGCAAGGGTAGCATTATCTGGTCTTACAATTGCCGAATATTTTAGAGATGGCGAAGGAGATGGAAAAGGTAAAGATGTGCTATTCTTTGTTGATAACATCTTTAGATTTACTCAAGCTGGATCAGAGGTTTCTGCCCTACTTGGAAGAATGCCTTCTGCTGTTGGTTACCAACCAACACTGGCTACAGAAATGGGAACAATGCAAGAGAGAATTACATCAACAAAAAATGGATCTATCACATCTGTACAGGCTGTATATGTTCCTGCCGATGATTTAACTGACCCCGCTCCCGCAACAACTTTTGCGCACTTAGATGCAACTACTGTTCTTTCAAGAAAAATTGCTGAACTTGGTATCTATCCTGCAGTAGACCCATTAGATTCTACATCACGTATTTTAACTGCTGAAGTAGTAGGAGATGAACATTATAAATGTGCTCAAGATGTAAAAGAACTTTTACAACGATATAAAGAATTACAAGATATCATTGCAATTCTTGGTATGGATGAACTTTCTGAAGAAGATAAATTAGCAGTTCATAGAGCTAGAAGAGTACAAAGATTTTTATCTCAACCATTCCATGTGGCTGAACAATTTACAGGTCTTAAAGGTGTCCTTGTTGATATACAAGACACTATTAAAGGATTTAATATGATTATGAATGGAGAGGTTGATAAGTACCCTGAAACAGCATTCAATTTAGTTGGTTCAATTGAAGAAGCAATTGAGAAGGGAGAAAAAATGATTGCTGATACAAAATAATCAGAAGATGCTATTAGATATACTAACACCAGAGAAGCAGCTTTTTGAAGGAGAAATAAAATCTGTAAAATTACCTGGAACGAATGGGGAATTTGAAATCTTAAATAATCATGCTCCAATAATATCAACATTAACAAAAGGAGAGATTCGTGTTATAGACTCCAGTAGTAAGCAAGAAACATTTTCTATTAATGGTGGTGTTATAGAAATGCAAAACAATAAAATTATTGTTTTAGCTGACTAGGGACTTTTCCAAAAACAATCTAAAAAGAGGATTATAATATCCTCTTTTTTTTATTTTTGAAAACATGAGAATAATAAGTCTTTTCTTTTTCATTCTTCTAATTAGTTGCAATAACAATATTCATGAAGAAGCATTTCAATTACAAATTGGAGATATATTATTTCAAGATTTAGATTCCTCTCCTCTTTGCGATGCAATTGAACTTGTTACACCTGGATATAAAAATGCGGATTTCTCTCATATTGGAATTATCGTTGAAGGGGGGATTCCTTTTACAACTAATCCAGACAGAAGATTTGAAGAAAAATACTTTTACAATCTAAAAGAAGATTTTAGAGTATTAGAAGCCCTTCCAGAAAAGATTAAAACCACACGATTAGATAGTTTTCTAAACAGATCATTTGACAAAGACAATAATCCTAAAATTATTGTTGGAAGATTAAAAAAAGAATACCAATATACCATTGAGGATGCTATACATTTTTTAAAATCAAAAATAGGAGACCCATATGATGATGATTTCTTAATTGACAATAACAAATATTACTGTTCTGAATTAATATATGATGCGTTTAAAAAAGATAGCATCTTTGAATTGCAAGCTATGACATTTATTGATCCAACAACAAATAAACCAATGGATATATGGAAAGATTATTACAACAAATTAAAGTTAGATATCCCTGAAGGAAAATTAGGAATCAATCCTGGTATTATGTCAATTTCTAACAAAATTGACATTGTACATATATATGGATATCCTACTAATATAGAGATAGATAATGAATAAAAAAGATAAGGTAAAATTTGTAATAGACTCATTAGAAAAGCTATATCCAAAACCACCAATTCCTTTGAATCACAAAGATCCTTATACTTTATTAATAGCCGTTCTTCTATCAGCGCAATGTACCGATGAAAGGGTTAATAAAATAACCCCTATTTTATTTAACATAGCTGATTGCCCACAAGATATGATCAAACTCAATGTTGCTGAAATAGAAGATATTATTCGCCCATGTGGATTGTCTCCAATGAAAAGCAAAGGGATTTATGGACTGTCAAAAATGATTATGGAAAAACACAATGGAAAGGTTCCAAATAACTTTAAAGATTTAGAAGCTTTTCCAGCAGTTGGTCACAAAACAGCAAGCGTTGTAATGTCTCAAGCATTTGATGTCTCTGCATTTCCCGTTGATACACATATACATCGACTACTGTATAGATGGGGCTTAAGTAATGGTAAAAATGTTGAAACAACAGAAAAAGATGCAAAAAGATTATTTCCAAAACAGCTTTGGAATAAACTTCATCTACAAATTATCTATTATGGAAGAGAATTTTCTCCTGCGAGAGGGTGGAATATTAACAAAGATATTATTACTACAAAAATTGGAAGAAAATCAATTATAAATTAATCTAGAAAGAAACTAATTATCTATAACTTTTTATTCTTTGAGTCAATTATAATGGTTACAGGTCCATCATTAATTAAAGAAACTTGCATATTAGCTCCAAATTCTCCACTATAAACATTACAACCAGATTCAAGGCCTAGTTCATTTATGAGTTTTTCATATAAAGGTATAGCATACTCTGGTTTAGCAGCATTAATATAAGAAGGCCTATTCCCCTTCTTAGTTTTTGCATGTAATGTAAACTGGCTAACAACAATCATTTCCCCTCCAATCTCTTTTATAGAAAAATTCATCTTTCCCTCGCTATCTGAAAAAATTCTAAGGTTTGATATTTTTTTAGTTAACCAATTCATATCATCAACCGTATCATTATTTTCTATGCCTAGAAGAATAACTAGTCCCTGCGATATACCACAAATTGACTTAGCATTAACATGTACACTGGCTTGCGAAACTCTTTGAATAACTACTCTCATCTTTAATGGTCTTTAGTTCTATAAATACTCTGTTCAGATTCTAACATACTTAAATAATTTATATACCTTTCTTTATTAATTAAACCATTCTCTACCGCATCTTTAACCATGCAATCTGGTTCGTTTTTATGTAAACAATTATGAAACTTACATTCTGATTTATATTTAAAAATTTCGGGAAAATAATTATCTAACTTATTTATATCTATCTCAACTAAGCCAAAACCTTTAATTCCTGGCGTGTCAATAATGGTACCTCCAAAATCTAATCTATATAACTCAGAAAATGTTGTTGTATGCTGACCTTGATCATGACTAGTTGAAATCTCTTTTGTAACAATATGATCAGATGATAGTAATTTATTTATTAATGTTGATTTACCAACCCCAGAATGGCCTGAAATTAAGTTGTTTTTATCCTTAAGAACAGTTTTAATTTCTGACATATCATCTCTTAAAGCAGAAATAGAAAAACACTTATAACCTATATTTCTATATATCTCTATTAATTTATGTAAATCAAAAATAGTATCATCATCATAAATATCATACTTATTAAAAAATAAGATTACATCTACTCCATATGCTTTCGCTGACACTAGAAATCTATCAATAAACCCAGTAGTAGTAATTGGAGATTTCAAAGTAATCATTAATATAGCTTGATCAATATTAGCTGCTATAATATGAGTTTGTTTAGATAAATTTACTGACTTCCTAATAATATAATTCGTTCTGCTATATAGTTTGTTAATCATCCAGGAATTAGAGTCAAAGATAATTTCGACGTTATCACCAACTACAATAGGGTTAGTACTCTTAATATCCTTAGTACGAAATTTACCTTTTATTCTGCACTTATAAGATTCCTCGTTTTCAGCTTGAACCGTATACCAACTACCTGTAGATTTTACAACTAATGCTTTCATTATCCACAAATATACAATTACTTATTTTCTATATTTGTAGAAAGAATTATGAAAAATCTGCTTTTAATCTTACAGCAATAATGTCACTAGAAATACAAAATATAAGCAAGAGATATGACAATCAATATGCATTGTCAAATATTTCTTTTTCCCTAAAAAAAGGAGATGTTGTTGGTTTTCTCGGGCCCAACGGGGCAGGAAAAACAACCCTAATGAAAATCATCACCTCAATCATAGAACAAGATGAAGGTGATGTAATTATTAATGGCACTAACACCTTAAATGATGAAATAAAAACAAAATCACAGATAGGCTATTTAGCTGAAAACAATCCATTATATTATGAAATGTATGTTACTGAATATCTAGATTTCATTGCATCGATATATAAAATTTCGAATAAAAAAGAGGTGATAAAAGACATCATAAAAAAAACAGGGTTAACTCAAGAAAAATCAAAAAAAATAGAGCAGCTATCTAAGGGATTCAAGCAAAGAGTAGGATTAGCAGCTGCATTAATACACGATCCACAGATACTCATTCTAGATGAACCAACAACTGGTCTAGACCCAAATCAATTAATTGAAATAAGAAATTTGATAAAAGAAGTTGGAAAAGATAAGATTGTTTTATTATCTACTCATATTATGCAAGAAATCCCTAAAATATGTAATCATATCATTATCATTAACAAAGGAAAAATAGTAGATGAACGAAAAATAGAAAGCCCAAATAAATTAGATTTTAATTTAGAAACACACTTCCAAAGCCTTACTACTTAATTAAACTCTGATATTATCTTTATAATATTATCTACCTTACCCATGGTGTAAAAATGTATACATGGCGCACCAAAAGAGATTAATTCTTTTGTTTGTTGTATAGCCCACTCTACCCCAACCTGCCTAACATCATCTTTATCATTACATTTTAAAACTTCATTAACTAATTCTGAAGGAAGGTTTAAATGAAATCGATGCGGTAATAAATTCAAATGCTTAACTGTAGATAAAGGCTTAATCCCTGGAATTATAGGCACATTAATATCATTATCTCTACATAATTTTACAAAATCATAATATTTTTGATTATCAAAAAACATCTGAGTTACTATATACTCAGCGCCATACTCAATCTTTTTCTTCAAAAAATGAATATCGGAATTCATATTTGGGGCCTCAAAATGTTTCTCAGGATATCCAGCAACGCCCATGCAAAAGTTTGTCTTGGATAAATTTTTAAGATTATCATCTAGGTATATTCCTTTGTTTAATCCATCTACTTGCTTGATGAGTTCTGAAGCATATTTATGACCTCCTTTTTCTGCATTAAAATAAGTTTCTGAATTTATTGGGTCTCCTCTTAATACAAGTAAATTATCAATTCCTAAGAAATCTAAATCAATTAAAGCATTCTCAGTCTCCTCTTGATTAAATCCGCCACATATAATATGCGGTACAGTATCTATATTATATTTATTCATAATTGCTGCACAAATACCTACTGTACCTGGTCTTTTACGAACAGATTTTCTCTCTAAAAGACCATTACTCTTTGTTTTATATATATACTCTTCTCTATGATAAGTTACATCAATAAAAGGAGGGTTAAACTCAACCAAAGGATCAAGTGTGTTATATATTGATTGTATACTTGCTCCTTTTAAAGGAGGTAAGATCTCATAAGAAAACAATGTGTCTTTTGCTTGTTTTAAATGTTCTGTTACTTTCATATTTTAAATATTTGATCGAAGCCATTTTTCAGCTTCTTTAATTGACATTTTTTTTCTCTTTGCATAATCACTAATCTGATCATCTTGTATCTTTCCAACTGTAAAATATTTGGAGGATGGATGTGCAAAATAATAACCACTTACACTAGAATTAGGCATCATTGCCATACTCTCTGTTAAACTTACACCTATATTTTGTTTAGCTTGTAAGAGCTTAAAGATTTTTAGTTTTTCTGTATGATCTGGGCAAGCTGTATATCCTGGAGCAGGCCTAATCCCTTTATACTTTTCCTCAATAAGCTCATCATTAGAAAAACTTTCTTTAGATGAATAACCCCATATATCTTTTCTTATTCTCTCATGCATATACTCAGTTAAAGCCTCTGCTAATCTATCTGCAATTGCCTTTAAAAGAATAATATTATAATCATCAAGGTCCTGTTCAAATTTTACAAGTTGATCCTCAATCCCTAATCCCGCTGTACAAACAAAAGCACCTATATAATCTTGAACTCCTGAGTTCTTAGGAGCAATATAATCAGACAATGCTAAATTATTATTAGCCTTAATTGATTGTTGACGCAGAGCACAAAACTTCTCTATAACCTTATCATCTTTATCTTTTAGAATAATATCATCTTCAATAGAATTTGCTTTCCAAATACCAATAATAGCTTTTAAGATTAGCCAATTATCTTTAATAATCATATCAAGCATTTTATTTGCATCATTATATAGCTGAGTTGCCTGCTCTCCAAAATTTTCATCTTTTAAAATTTGTGGGAATTTCTTTTTCATCTCCCAAGTATAGAAAAAAGGAGTCCAATCAATATAATTCCTAATTTCTTTAATAGATATATCATTGAAAACCTGTACCCCTAATTGATTTGGAGTTGATATCTTTTGATTTTTCCAATCTGTTTCTAAAGAATTATTTCTTGCATCAATTAAAGATAAATATTTTTTTTGAGATTTTCTTTGAAGATAATTTTGCTTAATTTTTTCATATTCATCATTTAATTCTAAATTAAAATCTTTACTCTTTTTACCTAACAATTTATTTAAAACTCCAACCGATTTTGATGCATCCAAAACATGCACAATAGTGTTATTATTATAGTGTTCATTAACTTTAACAGCAGTATGAATTTTAGATGTTGTAGCTCCTCCTAGTATTAATGGAATTTTAAAATTATTTCGTTGCATCTCTTTAGCAACATATATCATCTCATCAAGAGATGGAGTGATTAATCCACTAAGACCAATAATATCAACGTTATTCTTAATAGCTTCTGATAAAATTTTATCACAAGAAACCATTACGCCTAAATCTATGATTTCATAATTATTACATCCTAGTACAACACCAACAATATTCTTACCTATATCATGCACATCACCCTTTACTGTTGCTAATAATATTTTACCAGCACTACTTGTCTTACCTTTTCCTTTTTCAATGTATGGAGTTAAGATTGAAACCGCTTTTTTCATTACTCTAGCACTCTTTACTACTTGAGGAAGAAACATCTTTCCAGATCCAAAAAGATCTCCAACAACACCCATCCCATCCATTAATGGTCCTTCAATAACATCAATAGGCTTATCTAATTTTAACCTTGCTTCTTCAACATCTTCATCAATATAAGATACTATTCCCTTAACTAAGGAATAAGAAAGTCTTTCTTCAACTGTTGTTGCTCTCCAAGATAAATCTTCTACACGTTCTTTACCTTTACCTTTGATTTTTTCAGCCATATCAAGTAAACGTTCAGTAGCATCTCCATCTCTATTTAGTAATACATCTTCCACTGCTATCAATAATTTTTCTGGAATATCAGCATATACCTCTATCATACCGGCATTCACTATTCCCATATCTAGACCATTATTTATTGCGTGATATAAGAAAGATGAATGCATCGCTTCTCTAACAATATTATTACCTCTAAAAGAAAAAGAAACATTACTTACTCCTCCACTCACTTTAGCATGAGGAAGATTATCTTTAATCCACTTTGTAGCTTGAAAAAAATCGACTGCATAATTATTATGTTCCTCTATTCCAGTAGCCACAGTTAAAATATTAGGATCAAAAATTATATCCTCGGCAGGAAAACCAACCTTTTCTGTCAAAATATTATATGCCCTTTTACAAATTCTAATTTTATCTTCATACTCAACAGCTTGTCCCTCTTCATCAAAAGCCATTACTACAACTGCAGCGCCATATCTTAAAATAGTTTTAGCTTGACTTATAAAAACCTCCTCCCCTTCTTTTAAAGAAATTGAATTTACAATTCCTTTTCCTTGAACACATTTTAAACCTTCTTCAATTATTTTCCATTTAGAAGAATCAACCATTATTGGAACTCTAGAAATATCAGGATCCGATGCTATTAGATTTAAAAAATGTACCATACATTCTTTTCCATCTAACATACCATCATCCATATTTATATCAATTGCTTGAGCACCACCATCAACCTGATCTAGTGCTACTGAAAGAGCATCTTCAAAATTATCTGCTTTTATTAATCTTTTAAATTTTATTGAACCCATAACATTGGTTCTTTCACCAATATTTGCAAAATTGCTTTCTTTAGAAATAGTCACCGCCTCTAAACCACTTAGTCTCATAGCGCGACTTATTTCTGGTTTTATTCGTGGAGAATATTTAATAGCTAACTCTGAAAAAGCTTTTATATGATCAGGTGTTGTTCCGCAACATCCTCCAATAATATTAACAATACCTCTTTTCAGAAAGTCTTCAAGCTGAATAGACATCGCTTTAGGACTCTCATCATATTCACCCATCTCATTTGGTAATCCTGCATTCGGATAAGCACTCACAAAAAAAGGTGCCTTATCTGATAGTTCTTTAATATATGGACTCATCGCTTTTGTTCCCAAAGCACAATTAAAACCAACACTCAACAATGGAATATGAGAGATAGAATTTAGGAATGCTTCAGCTGTTTGACCTGACAAAGTTCTACCACTCTCATCAGTAATGGTTCCAGAAACCATTATAGGTAGCCTACATCCTAAATCTTCAAAAACATCTTCTATAGCAAATAAAGCGGCTTTACAATTAAGAGTATCAAAAACTGTTTCAACTAAAATTAGATCTACACCACCATCAATTAAACCCTTTACTTGTTCATTATAAGCCTCTTTTAATTGATCAAATGTTATTTGTCTAAAGGCAGGATTCTCAACATCTGGAGATAGAGAAGCTGTTCTATTTGTCGGTCCAATTGAACCAGCAACAAACCTAGGCTTTTCATTTGTTGAATATAGACTTGTAACTTCTCTAGCTATTTTAGCAGATTGATAGTTTAAATCATAGACAATAGATGATAGATTATAGTCTTCTTGTGCAATACTTGTACTACTAAATGTATTTGTTTCTATTATATCTGCTCCAGCATCAAGATATTCCTTATGAATTGCTTTTATTATATCAGGTCTTGAAATAGATAAAAGATCATTATTTCCTTTAAGATCACAACTATGATTTTTAAATTTTTCACCCCTAAAATTATCTTCGGATAGTTTATATCTCTGAACCATAGTCCCCATAGCTCCATCAAGAACTAACACTCTCTTTTTTAATATTTCTTCTATCATAAATTAAATTAATAACTTATTAAAAAAGATTTTAGGAAATTTGATGAATTTCTCTCATCTTCCTCCACTATTGTGGAGTGGGATTTGGCACCATCTTCTAAGGTTGCCAAGACATCATAGGGCCCATCCCTCCGTCTTTCTTGATAAGTTCAGTGCAAATATAATCTAATTTTTTTATACTATTTTGAGAGATTATATTAAATTTTTTAAATTTGCCCATAAAAGTGGAAAGATTTGGCCTATTGCAACCACTAGAAAAAATGCTAAAAACGTTTCTATATTTTACAAAAAGCCAAATCTATTAGTATATAATTAAAAAATATTTTATGTCTTATTATTTTACGTCAGAATCTGTTTCAGAAGGACATCCAGATAAAGTTGCTGATCAAATTTCTGATGCGCTATTAGATAATTTCTTAGCACAAGACCCAAACTCAAAAGTTGCATGTGAAACTCTTGTAACTACTGGTCTTACAGTATTAAGTGGAGAAGTTAAAACTAAAAGTTATGTTGATGTCCAAAAAGTTGCTAGAGAAGTAATAAGAAAAATTGGTTATACTAAATCAGAATATCAATTTGATGCTGATAGTTGCGGAGTGATCTCTGCTATCCACGAACAATCTGCTGATATAAGACAAGGAGTAGTTAAAGGAGAAGGTCTAAATAAAGAACAAGGAGCTGGTGATCAAGGTATGATGTTTGGATATGCAACTAATGAAACTGATAATTATATGCCATTAGCATTAGATATTTCACACAAAATACTTATAGAAATGGCAGAAATAAGACGAAAAGGATTAGAAATGACCTACTTACGTCCAGATTCAAAATCTCAAGTTACTCTAGAATATAATGATGACCATAGCCCAAAAAGAATCTCTGATATTGTAGTCTCTACACAACATGATGATTTTGATACTGAACCAGCAATGCAACAAAAGATAGAAAAAGATGTAAAAGAGATCCTAATGCCTAGAATTATTAATCAATTATCAGAAAAAAATAAAAAACTATTTGGTAGTGAAAAATATCACGTAAATCCTACTGGAAAATTTGTAATTGGAGGACCACATGGTGATACTGGCCTAACTGGAAGAAAGATTATAGTAGACACATATGGAGGTAAAGGTGCTCATGGTGGTGGTGCTTTCTCTGGGAAAGACCCTTCTAAAGTAGATAGATCTGCTGCGTATGCTACCAGACACATTGCAAAAAACTTAGTAGCTGCTGGAGTAGCTGAAAGAATTTTAGTTCAAGTTTCCTATGCCATAGGAGTTGCAGAGCCAATGGGTATTTTTATTGATACCTATGGAACTGCTAAAGTGTCAAATACAGATGGAGAGATTGCTTCAATAATTAAAGATATGGATTGTTTCAATTTAAAACCAGCATCTATAATAAGCAGACTTAAACTTAAAAATCCTATTTATTCTGAAACTGCCGCATATGGGCATATGGGAAGAGAATCTGAAAATAAAGAATATAGCTTTATAATTAATGGGGAAAATGTAATTAAAGAAGTTGAAACATTTACATGGGAGAAATTAGATTGCTTAGATCATGTCAATCAAGCGTTTAAACTCTAAGAAAATTTAATTATTTTTAAAGTCGCTTTACAGAGCGACTTTTTTTTTAAAAAAAACCCATGAGAATACCTATACTACTTATCTTATTAATCTTTAATCTCAATCTTTTTTCCCAAATTGAACATAAGTACGATGTTAAATCATCAGAACTTCCAAAATGGGTAAAATTAATGTACTCAGAAAATAATGATGAAGGTGAGGTGATTAAAGCATATCAAGATTTTTACAAAAAGAATCACTTCCAAAAAAACAAACATACTCAATATTATAAAAGATGGTTAAGAAATCTTAGTAGAGAAACCCTCCCAACTAATAAAGAAAAATCAAAAAGCTCAAATCAATGGCAATGTGTTGGTCCATGGGATTTTGATATTAATGCTCAAAGCAGAAGTTACGCTCCTGGAGCAGCACATCTATACACAATTGAACAATCAATAAGCAATAATAATGTTTTATATGCAGGTGCAGCAACAGCAGGTGCATGGCGATCAGATGATAAAGGAGATAATTGGCGTCTTATAACAAAAGACCTTCATCTATCTGGGGTATATGCTATAGAAATAGATTTCCAAGATCCAGATATAATATATATTTCTGGAAATGGAGGGATATACAAATCATCTGATGCAGGTGTCAATTGGAATATAACTGGTGGCAATACTTTTAATAGTCAATCTCATTCTATAAAAGACATAAAAATGCATCCTCAAAATAATCAAATATTATTTTTAGCATCTAATAACGGTTTATATAAATCAATCGATGCTGGAATAACTTTTAATGAAATTATGAGTGGTGAATTCCAAGAAATTGAATTCCATCCAATTAATGCAGACACAATGTATTTTATAAAACAAGATGCAAATTACACAGAATTCTACCGATCTGACAATAATGGAAATAGCTTAAATCAATTCTCAAATGGTTGGCCTAACCCAGCAACTAATGATGAACAAAAAAGAACTGAAATTGCTGTAAGTATTGCTGATCCTAACAAAATTGTTGCTCTAGCCACTGGTTCAGCTAATGGAGGTAGTGGATTATATGGTATTTATATTAGTTATGATAAAGGAGAAAATTGGACTTTCAGATGCTGTGGCTCGCAACCTGCCGGAGTACCAAGTGGAAATAATATAAACATGATGGGGTGGCAACCTAGTGGGCTGGATGACGGAGGGCAGTATTATTATGATCTAGCATTAGCAGTCAATCCTTTTGATGCTAACATAATTCATGTAGGAGGAGTTAATCATTGGATATCATTTGATGATGGAGTTACATTTACCTGTCCTGCTAAATGGAGTGAGCCACATAAGAAAGGATATGTTCATGCAGACATTCATGATATAAATTATTTTGGTAATGACCTATGGTTTGCCTGTGATGGTGGTGTATTCTACTCTAATAATTATGGAGATAGTATATATAAGAAAATGTACGGTATTGAGGGAACTGATTTTTGGGGTTTTGGAGCAGGGTTTAAAGATGGAGATGTAATGCTTGGGGGAACCTATCATAATGGTACATTATTAAAAGACAACAACACCTATATTAATGATTGGATATGTACAGATGGTGGTGATAATGTAAGGGGATTTGTGAATTTTGGTAATCCTAGAATTGCTTACAGTGATTATGGAGGGAAAATACTTTCAGGAGATAGAAATGTTCCTATAAGTTCTTTTTCAATTGAAAAGAATCCTAACTCATCATATATAATTGGGCAATCATCCCAGATAGAATTTGACCCTAGATGCTATAACTGGATGTATTCTGGAAATGACACAACTCTATGGCTTTCTAAAAATAATGGAGCCAGCTTTGAAGCTATACATCATTTTGATGCAAATGTTACATCTGTAGAAGTTGCATGGAGTAATCCAGATTTTATCTATGTAGCAACATATCCTGGTTGGTGGGACAAAAAACATTTATATAAGTCTGAAGATGCAGGAAAAACATGGGTTGAAATTACTCCAAACGTTTCTGATGACTGGATAACTTATGATATTACAGTTAGTAGTTATGATGAAAATACAATATGGATATCTAGAAACTCAATGTATGGTAGTTACCCTAACTTTAATGGCGAAAAGGTATATAAATCTATTAACGGAGGAGTAAACTGGAACAATCTAACTACGGCATTCTTAGATGATGTCTTCCCAACAAATATTGAACACCAAAGAGGTAGTAATGGAGGTGTATATCTTGGCACAAGAAATTCTGTCTACTATAGAAATAATGCAATGACTGATTGGGTTATTTATGACAATAATTTACCTAAACCATCGACCTCTGTACAATTAATTCCATACTATAGAGAAGGATTAATCTTCAATGGAACTAATAGAAGTGCCTATGAAATTGATCTATATGAAAATACGCCTCCATCAGCACAGATTTCGGCTGATAGAATGAATCTTAATTGTATGAATGATACTGTTTCTTTTGTTGATCACTCTGCAGTAAGAGCTGGAAATGCAACATGGAATTGGATTTTTCCTGGAGGCACACCAAACACATCCAATCTTGAAGACCCAGTAATTGTATATAATCAACCCGGTTCTTATGATGTCACACTAACAGTGACTGATCAGTTTGGTAGTAGCACACAAACATTAAGTAATTTTATTACATATAATGACACCACCTCATTAATAACTAGTTCTTCTAATTACAAACAAGACTTTGAAAGCATTAACTTTCCCCCTGAGGCTTGGCAAGCTCCAGCTTCTTCTTTTTCATGGCAAAGTACAATTGTTGATACAGGAAGTAATTGTTTACCAAATAAAGTTACATACCTTGACCATTATCATATTAGCCAGAGAGGAGATGAGGCATACCTAATAAGCAATAAAATTAAACTAGGAGGAGGTCCAAATGCAATTAACTATTTGACATATGACTATTCTTATTCTGGATTCTCAGGAGCTCATAGCGATGGTTTTAGGATAGATATCTCAAATGATTGTGGTTCTTCATGGGACTCAATATTTAGTGCCTATGGATCTGATCTCGCTACCACTTCATATCAAACAAGTGTTTGGTATCCAACTTGTAATTCATGGAAAACTGACAGTATTAACCTAACAAATCTGGGTTATATTAATGATACTATCATGATAAGATTTGTTGCTATAAATGATTATGGAAATCAATTCTACATGGATAATGTAAATATTAAAGGGGATAATATTTTATCAGATAATCTTACACAAAACCCTAAATTACATTTATTCCCAAATCCTAATAATGGTCTCTTTACTGTTTTGACAGATTATAAAAACTTAAACTATACAGTTTTTAATCTTATAGGGGAAGAAATAAAAAAAGGTCAACTAAATAATAAAATTAATCTATCAGAAATAAAATCAGGTGTTTACTTTATAATCTTTAAAAACAAACAAACCACCATTAATAAAAAATTTATAGTCTATTAGATTATATATGAATTACCTCATCATAAGCCTCAGCTACAGCTTCCATAACTGCTTCACTCATTGTTGGATGAGGATGCACAGATTTCAAAATCTGATGACCGGTAGTTTCTAATTTACGAGCTACCACGGCCTCAGCAATCATTTCTGTAACATTATAACCTATCATATGACATCCTAACCACTCACCATATTTGGCGTCAAAAATTACTTTGACAAACCCATCCTTATGGCCTGCTGCAGAAGCCTTCCCGGAAGCAGTAAATGGAAACTTTCCAACCTTAACTTCATAACCAGCTTCTTTTGCCTTAGACTCAGTAAGACCAACTGAAGCAATTTCAGGGCTACAATAAGTACATCCAGGAATATTTCCATAATCAATAGGCTCAGGATCTTCACCAGCAATTTTCTCTACACATACAATACCCTCAGCAGATGCAACATGAGCTAAAGCTTGAGTAGGCAAAAGATCTCCAATTGCATAATATCCTGGAACATTCGTATTATAAAACTCATCAACAACTAGTTTACCATTTTCAGTTTTAACACCAACTTCCTCTAAGCCTATATTTTCAATATTAGCAGTAATACCAACTGCAGATAAAACAACATCAGCAAGAATAGTCTCTTCACCTTTTTTTGTTTTAACACTAACCTCGCATCCATTATCAGATACATTAACCTTTTCTACAGAAGAACCTGTCATCACCTTAATACCTGATTTCTTAAATGATCTTTGTAACTGTTTAGACACATCTTCATCTTCAACTGGAACAATATTTGGCATATATTCAACAATAGTCACATCTACACCCATAGCATTATAAAAATATGCAAACTCTACTCCAATAGCTCCAGAACCAACTACAACCATTTTTTTAGGCATACTCTTTAGAGTCATAGCTTCTCTATATCCAATAATATTCTTTCCATCTTGAGGTAAATTAGGTAATTCCCTAGATCGTGCACCTGTAGCTATAATTATATGCTTTGCAGAATAATCAGTAATCTTTCCTTCTGAATCAACAGATACAACACCTCCCTTCTTTAATTTACCAAATCCATAAATAACCTCAATCTTATTTTTTTTAGTTAAATAAGATATTCCTTTACTCATACCATCAGCAACATCTCTACTTCTTTTAATAATTTTAGGAAAGTCTGCATTAGAATCTCCAACTGAAATCCCAAAATCTTCAGCATGATTAATATATTCAAAAACTTGTGCACTTTTTAAGAGAGCCTTCGTTGGTATACACCCCCAATTTAAACACACACCACCTAAACTTTCTTTCTCAATTAGAGCTGTTTTTAATCCTAATTGAGAAGCTCTTATTGCGGTAACATAGCCACCTGGACCACTACCTAATACTATAACATCAAAGTTCATATTTTCTGTTTTTTTATGTTAATTATGACACTGCAATATTAGTTAAAATAACTTTAATTCATTCTTTAAATTTGTATTTTTGCTAATCTACTATTAAAGATGATAAAGTATAATATTTCATATAAAAATCCTCACAGACATTTTATAGACTTTAAGCTCACCACATCTACAAATGGCAAAGAAAAAATACAATTTCAGCTCCCTGCTTGGAGACCTGGAAGGTATGAATTAGCAGATTTTGCACAAAACATCCATAAATGGCAGGCATATAACAAAAAAGGCGAATCACTATCGTTTAAAAAAGTAATAAAAGATTTATGGGAAGTTAACTGCAAAAATGAAGAAGAGATTACTATAGAATATAGTTTCTATGCTAACCAACTAGATGCAGGAGCTTGTTATCTTGACGAGATACAACTATATATTAATCCAGTCCACTGCATGTATTATATTATTGATAGACTTGATGAAAAATATGAAATAGACATAGATATACCGAATGACTACAAAATAGCTACATCTTTAGCTAAAGAAAATAAAAAAATAACAGCTAAAAATTATGATGATCTTGCTGAATCTCCAATTATTTGTTCTAACACTATACAACATGATTCTTATAAAGTAAATGGCATTACTTTTAATCTTTGGTTTCAAGGACCATGTACACCTGATTGGAACAAAATAAAAGAAGATTTTGCTCTATTTACTTCTGCCCAGATTACTCATTTTGGTTCTTTCCCTGTTGATGAATATCATTTCTTTTTCCAAATAACACCATACTCAAGCTATCATGGTGTTGAACACACAAAGAATACAGTCATTCTACTAGGGCCTGGTAACGAAATAATGAATAAAAAATACAATAGCTTTCTACATATTAGCTCTCATGAATTATATCATACATGGAACATCAAATCTATACGACCGATTGAAATGCTACCATATGATTATACAAAAGAAAATTATTTTAGAACTGGATATGTAGCTGAAGGAGTTACAACATATATGGGAGATCTAATGCTCTATAAGTCGAAAGTTATAAACTGGGAAAAATTTATTACTACTCAAAATCAAAATCTAGAAAGACACCTTATGAATTATGGTCGATTTAACCTATCTGTTGCTGAAAGCAGTTTTGATAGTTGGTTAGATGGATATAAACTTGGGTCTCCAAACAGAAAAGTATCAATCTATCCAGATGGAGCATTATGTATGTTGATGATAGATCTACAGATACTTATAAACACAAATGGTACAGAAAGCTTAAATTCTGTCATGAAAAAATTATATATTGAATACGGGAAAAAGGGGAAAGGATATTCAGAAAATGATTTTATTAATATCTGTATTGATTTTGGAGGTGAAGAAATAAAAGATATCTTTAATAATCATGTCTATAATACCAAAAACTATATTCCTACATTAGAAAGAAAATTAAATACCATAGGATTAGAATTAAAAGAAAAGAAAAATCCAAATATTTGTGCTCAATTCTTTGGTTTTGTCACAATAAAAGAAAATAATAAAATAATTATAAAAAAGGTAGAGCCAAATTCAGTAAGTGATATAGCAGAATTTGTTCCGGATGATGAAATCATACAAATCAATGGAAAAAACATATCTGGTTCAATTAATGATATTCTAGGAAATTGTGAAGAACACACTAATTTTACTTTAAAGAAGAAATTTTCAGAAAAAAAGATTAATCTTAAAAAAGGAAACTATTATAAGTTATTAGAAATAAAAAAATCTAAGAAGCAAATACAAAAAGAAAAAGATTTATTAAAAGCTTGGTGTAACTAAAAAAATTATAATTTATATTTATACATGGAAATCATTACGATACTAGATAAAAAATTTGAAGTATTTATTGATGAGAATGAAATATCAAATCTAATAAGTACAGTTGCTGATGAAATTAATAACAGCAATATAGAAAATCCATTATTTATTGGTATTATGAATGGTTCTTTTCTTTTTTGTGCTGATTTAATGCGGAAAATCACCTTAAAAAATAGTGAAATTTCTTTCGTGAAACTTTCATCATATATAGGAACAAAAACAAGCGGAATAGTGAATGAGCTTATTGGCATTAATAATATATCAGGTAGAAATGTTATAGTATTAGAAGATATTGTGGACACAGGTATAACTTTAGAAAAAATTATTACTCTTCTAAAAAAAGAAGATGTAAATGATATAAAAATAGCAACTCTATTATTTAAACCTGATTCTTATAAAAAAGACTTTAAAATTGATTATATAGGAAAATCCATTGGAGATGACTTTATAGTAGGATATGGTCTTGATTATAATGAACTAGGGCGCAACCTAAAACATATATATAAACTTAAAAATTAAGGAATGTTAAATATTGTATTATTTGGACCCCCAGGAGCAGGAAAAGGAACTCAATCTGAGATACTCATAAAAGATTATAACCTAATTCATCTGTCTACCGGAGATATTTTAAGACAAGAAATAAACAATGAAACAGAATTAGGTCTTAAAGCAAAACAATTAATGGATAAGGGAATATTAGTACCTAATAATGTAGTTATAGGAATGATTAATTCTCAACTTAACAACAACTTAGCTGTTAATGGCTTTATATTCGATGGGTTCCCTAGAACTACAGAACAAGCAGTTGCATTAGATAACTTACTGAAGAAAAAAAATACATCAATCTCAGCAATGATTTCATTAAAAGTCGATGATCATGAACTTATAAAAAGATTACTAGAAAGAGGTAAAAGTTCTGGGAGACCTGATGATCAAAGTAAAGAAATTATTTCAAATAGAATAAATGAATATAATATTAAAACAGCTCCGTTAAAATCCTTCTATGACAAACAAAAAAGACTATATGAAGTTAATGGATTAGGGTCGATTGATGATATCAAAAATAGAATAAATACCGTTATAAATAATCTGTAAATGAAGATTAAAAACTCCAATTTTGTCGATTATGTAAAGATTCTCTGTCGATCAGGAAAGGGGGGAGCTGGATCATCTCATTTCTTAAGAGATAGAACAACAGCAAAAGGAGGTCCAGATGGTGGAGATGGTGGTCGTGGGGGTCACATTATCTTAAAAGGAAATGAACAGATGTGGACTCTACTTCCATTAAAATATACAAAACATATCTTTGCTAAACATGGCGATCCAGGAAGTGGTAATCATTCTACTGGTAAAGATGGAGAAGACAAGTATCTTGAAGTGCCATTAGGAACCATTGCAAAAGATTTTGATACAGATAAAGTTTTATTTGAGATTACCGATCATAATCAAGAAATCATTTTACTTCATGGAGGTATGGGAGGAAGAGGAAATTCACATTTTAAATCTTCAACCAATCAATCTCCTCATTATGCTCAACCTGGAATAGATTCTTCAGAAGGCTGGTTTGTATTAGAACTTAAAGTACTGGCAGATGTAGGCCTGGTAGGCTTTCCAAATGCTGGAAAATCTACACTTCTCTCTGTTATCTCTGCTGCAAAACCTGAAATTGCAAATTATCCTTTCACAACACTTGTCCCAAATTTAGGTATTGTAGCTTATCGCGAGCACAAATCATTTGTAATGGCAGACATCCCTGGAATAATCGAAGGGGCTTCAGAAGGAAAAGGTTTAGGATTAAGATTCCTAAGACATATTGAAAGAAATTCAACGCTACTATTTATTATTCCTGCAGATGCAGATAACATTACGAAAGAATATAAAATCCTTCTTTCAGAATTAAAAAAATACAATCCAGAACTGTTAGATAAAAATAGAATTTTAGCAATTAGTAAATCAGACTTGCTAGATGAAGAGCTTAAAGAAGAAATTTCAAAAGAACTCCCTAAAGATATCCCCTCAATTTTTATTTCCTCTGTTGCGCAACAAGGCTTAATAGAATTAAAAGATTTAATCTGGAAAAAACTTAATACATAATGAGCCAACTACAGATAATAGACGAATATCTTTTTAGACTAATCAATTCTCAAGGATGGGATCAGATGGATGAAATAATGGTTCTAATTTCTTCAAAATGGTTCTGGATCCCACTTTATATCTTTATTCTATACAAGATTTACCAAAAATTCTCAAAAAATTTCTTAAAACTCTTATTTGCTTTTGGTTTATTAATATTTCTTGCAGATTTTGGTAGTGTTCATCTTTTTAAAGAAGTTTTTGAAAAACCAAGACCTTGTAATGTTTTAGAAACAATAAGAATAGTCCAAGATTCTGGTCATGACATACTATGCTCTAATAAAGAAAATCATTTTGGCTTCATTTCATCACATGCAGCAAATTCCTTTACTCTTGCATTTTTCATATCCTTGCTTTTTAGAAATTTATGGTGGTTTATACATCTATTTTCATGGGCTGTATTAATAGGTTTTAGTAGAATCTATTTAGGGGTTCATTATCCTTTTGATATTTTGGGAGGAATGTTTTGGGGACTATTTGTAAGTTTGCTAGTATATTACATATATATAATAAAGATGAAAAACTTTGATATTGTATGGTTTGGATGGCTAATATTAGTATGTATCTGGAATTTTGTTTGGCCAGAAGTACCCCCAATTGCTGATGTTGTTGTTGCTATTATTTTATCAATCGGAGCATTCCAATTAAAAAAAACAAAATGAAAAAAATACTTTTTACTCTTATTTCAATTATACTGTTTTCAAATATCTATGCAAAAAAACCAAAATTAGTAATAGGTATAGTTGTTGATCAAATGCGTTACGATTATATTGATAGATTTTGGAATGATTTTGGAAATAATGGATTCAAAAAACTAGTAAAAGAGGGGGCCTATTTCAAAAACACTCATTTTAGTTATGCCCCAACATACACAGGTCCAGGACATGCAAGTATTTTTACAGGAACTACCCCAGCTCATCATGGAATAATTGCAAATAATTGGTATGACAAAGAATTAAAGAAGAGTGTTTACTGTGCAGGAAATGGAGACATGCATACTGTATGTAATTGCGAACAGAATATAGTAGATATTAGTTCTGAGGATGGTAAAATGTCTCCACATCATATGATTACAACAACAATTGGGGATGAAATCCAGTTATTTAATCCAAAATCTAAAGTAATTGGAATATCATTAAAAGATCGAGGTGCAATTCTTTCAGCTGGACATTCTGCAGACGCTGCTTATTGGATGAATGGTAATGGAGATTGGATAACTAGTAGTTTTTACATGGATAATTTGCCAGATTGGCTAATTCAATATCAAAATCAGACACCAACATCTAGTTTTATAGAATCAGATTGGTCTTTTGGTGATGAATTTTCGCATAACTTAGATTCATTAATAAACTTAAAAGGGTATGGAATTATTAAAAGCACTCCATATGGAAATACAATTTTAGCAGATCTTGCATTAGAAATTTTGGAGAATGAAAATTTAGGAAGAGATCATTTAACTGATCTACTAACAATTAGTTTTTCATCCACAGATTATATTGGTCATCAATATGGTCCTCACTCTATGGAAATATTTGACACATATCAAAAATTAGATCAAGACATTGCAAAACTTTTAAATTATATTAATAATAATATTGGAAAAGAAAATACTGTTATCTTTTTAACAGCTGACCATGGAGTCTCTTCAGAACCTAGTAAATTAACACAACTCAATATACCCTCAGGATACTTTTCTAGCTCTCAAATGATCGATAACTTAACAACACATCTACGCGATTATTTTAATTTGCCGGCAAATGATTTCTTGGCAAAAGAGTTTATTCTAAATTACTCTAACAATCAATTATTTTTAAATCATGATTTTATCAAGGAAAATCTAGACGCAGAAAAATCTAAGATCATTTCAGAACTTTGTAGTAAATTCTTATTAAAACAAAAAGGGGTGAAAAATACATTTACTGCACATCAATTGCATAATTATCAATACAATCATTCTACACACTCTAAAATTCAACAAGGATTTAACCACAAGAGATCGGGTGATGTTATAGTTGAATTAGAGCCAGGATGGATAAGTGAAAGCTGGAAAGATGGAGGAACAACTCATGGTTCTTCTCATAGTTATGATACTCATGTACCATTAGTCTTCTGGGGAGCTAAAGTTCCTAGAAAAAACACAACCAAGCTTGTTAATGTAAAAGATATTGCCCCAACAATTAGTTCAATATTAGAAATATCTTTTCCTAATGGTTGTACAGGAAATCCACTAATAGATATTACTAAATAAATTTATAAAATTTCTTTTATTTCTATCAAACTAGAAACTTCATAATCTATTATCTCATTATGATCTTTCTTATTTGGATTAAAATAAATTTGACGGATACCAACACTTTTAGCACCAATAATATCAACTGGTAGATCATCACCAATCATAATACTGTTTTCTGCTTTAACTTTAGCTAATTTTAAAGCATATTCAAATATCATTGGATCTGGCTTTTTAGCATCTACTTTCTCTGATGTTATTATATTAAGAAAGAAAGACGAAAGACCTGATGCTTCTAACTTAATATGTTGAACCTCTTCAAAACCATTAGTTATAATATGCAGATTATATCTTTTATTTAAATATTCCAGTATCTCTATTGAATATGGACATAATAAAGTTTGTAATGGGCACCTACTAACATATGCATCTCCAAGTTGGATAGAAAGATTATTATCATCAATACCAAAATCAGATAATGTTAAATGAAATCTCTCTGAACGAAGCAATTCTTTAGAAATTCTATTTTCTCTATATAAAGCCCATAATTTCTCATTATGAACTGTATAAGAAGCAATAAATGCATCTATATCAATAACACCCTTAATATTAAGATTAAATTCTTGATATATATACATTAAGGCTTTATGAGAATTGCGATCAAAATCCCATAATGTCCTGTCAAGATCAAAAAAGATATCAGTTATCTTCATGGTATATCTATAAAAATAAAAAAAGCTTATCAAATAAAGATAAGCTTATTGAATTTGCATATAAATAAAAACTATTATTTAGCTTTTTTCTTAGTAGCCACTAATGAATTTACATGCTTAGTTAACTTTGACTTTATATTAGCTGCTTTATTCTTATGAATTATATTAGTCTTTGTTAGTTTATCTAACATTGCCACCACTTTTGGTAGTAACGCAGCAGCAGCCTTCTTATCTTTTAAAGAGCTTAACTCCTTAATCGCATTTCTAGTTGTCTTATGCTTATATTTATTCAATACCCTCCTAGTTGAAGTCTGTCTAATTCTTTTTAAAGCTGAAGCGTGATTTGCCATAATTTTTTTTTTGTAGCCCGACGGGGAATCGAACCCCGGTTACCAGGATGAAAACCTGGCGTCCTAACCACTAGACGACCGGGCCATAATGATTCACAATCAAGGCTGCAAATTTATACTTTTTTTAAAATCTAACAAATATTTAATAATTATTTATTTTCATGAGAAAACTTATAACCTAATCTCTTAGAAGTTTTTATTTTCTGATTCATACTCATTGCTAATAGATGATGGACTGAAACTAGTCTAATATCATTAAAATTAGGTGTATATAAATCAAAATTTAATGTAAAGATCATACATACATTAATAATCTGTTCTAATAGTGAAGCGCTGATAGTTTGGTTAGAAAAATTATTAAAAAGGAATCCTAGTTCCTTTTCACCCTCTACAAAGAAATTGTTTTCTTTATTAATAAAGATTCTTCCTATTAAAAAACCCTCATCATTTAAACGATTATACTTCAAAGAATCTGACAGAAAATTATAAATATTTATAACACCACAGAAACTTCTTAACTTATCTTCACTCACATATTTAGATTTTGAAACTTGATGATCTGGAGGAAAATCAAATACATTCGAATGCATATGAAAAAGCAATGTGTCTCCAGCAAATTTTAACTGAGCATCAAATTCACCATTTGATGTAAATTCTAACGCAACATCATCAGTCTCATCTTTAAGAAGATCTGAAAGGGATTTCTCTTTTTGTTTTAACGCTTTTACTAAATCGTTAAAAATATTCTTTGTGTTTCTATATACTAATTGCTTAGTTGTAGATTTCTCTTTAAGTAACTTAAGAATAGTGCTTTCTTCTTTCATTATTAATAAGCCTTAGCAAAAAGCACTCTTTGATTAGATTTTTTTCCGCTATGTATACATTTACCGTCTTTTCCTTCAGAATCAAATGTAATACATCTAATGGTAGCCTTAGTGTCATTTTTAATAAAATCCTCCGTTTTACTAGTTCCATCCCAATGCGCATAAACAAATCCACCTTTCTCAATTAACTCCTTAAATTCATCATAAGAATTAGCCATATATGTATTTTCATTACGAAAGTCTATCGCTTTGTTAAAAAGATTATTCTGAATTTTCTCAAGTAAATTCTCTACTTTAATATCAATATCTTCCATCTGAAGTGTCTCTTTTTCTAAAGTATCTCTCCTTGCCACCTCAATGGTGCCATTCTCTAAATCTCGCATCCCGATAGCTAACCTTACCGGAACACCCTTAAGCTCATATTCAGCAAATTTCCATCCTGGTTTATGCGTGTCTCTATCGTCAAATTTTACAGAAATACCCTTAGCCTCTAAAGATTCTTTAATTTTTACAACAGATTGTGTAATTTCTTTAAGTTGTTCTTCACTTTTATAAATAGGAACAATAACAACCTGATATGGAGCTAACTTAGGAGGGAGAACTAATCCTTTATCATCTGAATGTGTCATAACTAAAGCGCCCATCAATCTAGTTGAAACACCCCAAGATGTTGCCCAAACATATTCTTTGGTTCCTTCTTTTGTTGCAAACTTAACATCAAAAGCCTTAGCAAAATTCTGACCTAGAAAATGTGATGTTCCTGCTTGTAAAGCTTTACCATCTTGCATTAAAGCTTCAATTGTATACGTTTCAAGAGCACCCGCAAAACGTTCATTCTCTGATTTTGAACCAATAATCACTGGCATTGCCATGAAATCTTGAGCAAAATCTGAATAAATATTTATAATTTTATCTGTTTCTTCTAATGCTTCTTTTTTAGTAGCATGCGCAGTATGCCCTTCCTGCCATAGAAATTCTGCAGTTCTTAAAAACAAACGTGTACGCATTTCCCATCTTACAACATTTGCCCATTGGTTAATAAGCAAAGGAAGATCTCTATATGATTGAATCCATTTTCTATATGTATCCCAAATTATTGTTTCTGATGTAGGACGAACAATTAATTCTTCCTCTAATTTAGCATCCTCATCAACAACTATACCATCTCCTTCTTCTGAATTTTTTAATCTATAATGCGTAACAACTGCACACTCTTTTGCAAATCCATCTACATGACTTGCTTCCTTACTAAAATATGATTTAGGAATAAACAATGGAAAATACGCATTTACATGACCAGTTGCCTTAAATTTCTTATCAAGTTCGGCTTGCATTTTCTCCCATATTGCATAACCATATGGCTTAATTACCATACATCCCCTTACCCCTGAGTTCTCAGCTAAATCTGCATGTTGTATAATATCATTATACCATAAAGAATAGTCTTCAGCTCTTGATGTTATCTTTTTTGACATTTTATATTAAATAATGTAATTTTGCGTTACAAATAGCGTTATTTTATTAAACAGTACAAAACTAATTAAATTAAAACTTTATAAATAGATATTACAATTTAAAAATATCATTATGAAAAACTCATACATCATATACATTGTTATTTTCTTTTTATCTTCTTGTATTTCAACAAATCAAGCATTCTTCTCTGACCCTAATTATTTATCTAGTAATGAATTTAGTACCGTTGAAACTATAAACAATTCTTATCCAGAAGAAATTATAAACAATGAAGATTCTATAGAAGGGAATGAAAATGAAGCTGAATATTATGCTACAGATAATTACTATGACTTTTCATATGCATCTAGAATAAGGAGATTCCATAGGCCAATGATTCATAATTATGGATATTACTCAGGTTTTTATACTGATTACTATTGGTATAATACTGATCCTTTTTATTGGGGAAGCAGTATTTATTCAGGATATGGATGGTACTCACCATACTATTCTTTTTCTCCTTATTACAACTACTATTCTCCCTTTTATTATAACTACAACTATTGGAACCATCATGGATATCATGGGCATTTCTATAACAATCATCACTACAATAATTATACCTCTTATAATAATTTAAATTCCGGTAATCATACTTATGGTCCGAGAGGGAGTCTTACATCAAACAACAGGAATCTAATTAAAAATAATATTAAATCAAGGAATACCTGGATTCCTGGGACGCACAAAAATATTCCAAATAGAAATTATACTACAAAAAAACCACTAGTAGATAAAACCACAAAAAGCAATAATCTTAACAATACAATAAAAAATATCCTAAGAAATCCGAAACAAGAGAATTCTTACACTAAAGATAATAAGTCTAAAGAAAAAACATATAAATCTAGAAATAGCACTAAATCAAATAGCCGCTCTAATTTTAAATCATCAGGTGCTGGATCACGATCTTCTGGAAATAGAGGAAGAAGTCCTAAACAAAGAAAATAAATATGAATCTTAAAATAATATTTGTATCTCTATTAATTGTTTCAACTCTTTCATCTAAAGCTCAAAATGAGAATGATGCACTAAGATACTCTCAGCAAAATATGTTTGGAACTGCCAGAACATCAGCAATGGGTGCATTTGGTACTTTAGGAGGAGATTTTTCATGTCTAAGTTATAATCCAGCAGGAATTGGCATGTATCAATTTACCGAGATAACCTTTACCCCTTCTTTTGTGCTAAATAACACAACATCATATAACAATAAAATCATACTCTTAGATGATATTGTATACACTGAACAATATGATGAAGATATATCAGATGGAAATATTGGAAACATCGGTTTTGTTTTTTCAAATCCAAAATACAATAATGAATGGAAAAGAATGAATTTTGGGATTGGCCTAAACCAATTGGCTAATTACAATAAAAATATCTATATCAATACCCTAAACAACACATCTTCATTAGCAGATAATCTGCTTTCAGTTGCACAAGGGAAAGAAATTAATGAATTAGATGGCTTCTTTGGATCTCCAGCATTTTGGACCGATATTATTGATCTTGAAAACAATTCAATAGACACCACGCTCAACCAATATCTTTATGATAATGGGAATTACATTTCTCATGTTTTCAGTGAAGGACTAAAAAGACAAACACACCAGCTAAACTCAAATGGAAATATGCATGAATTTGTACTATCTGCTGGAACATCTTATGATGAAAAAATATATCTAGGAGCAACAGTGGGAATAGTCGGAGTTGAATATTCTGAAATAATCAAACATAGAGAAGACATCCTTTCTGACACAATAAATAATCTTGGTTCATTTGAATATATGCAAAATTTATATGCAAGCGGGGAGGGAATTAATCTAAAAGTGGGAGGCATCTACAGAGTAAATGAAAATATTAAAATAGGTGGAGCCTTACATTCTCCTACAATCTTGACTATCCAAGAAGAATTTAGAACAAGTACTTTAGCAAACTTTACTGACACTAGTTATAGAGAGTCCTCTCTATTTAATTTCTTTGAATATGAACTCACAACACCATGGAAAGCAATAGCAAGTTTTTCTGCAACTATTAACAAAAATATTATTATTAGTGGTGATTATGAATTGATAGACTATTCAACTTCAAATTTAAATGTAAGAAACTATCGAAATGCCGATGGCACAGAAATCTTTACAGAGGAAAACAATACTATAAACAACATTTATCAAAAAGCTGAAAATATCCGATTAGGCTTTGAAATGAAGATGGAGCCATTTAGTTTAAGAGCTGGATATACAAGAAACTCTAGTCCGCTTAAAGATAATGACGAACCATCTACTGAGAACTTCTCTTTTGGAACTGGTATTAATTATGGTAGCTATTATTTTGATCTTGCATATATCTTAACACAAGGCAATGACAAATACCAAATGTATAATGAAGAATTTATTAATGCTACAGATCTAGCATATACAAATCATAATCTATTAATCACATTAGGCTTTAGATATTAATTTAAAAGTCTATTTATCCCAGCTTTAGCACTCTTCTTTATTCCATTCTCATAATTAAAATCATTATAAGATAATGTCTTTTTGAAAAATCTAATTGCCTCATCCTTATTTCCTTCTTTTTCAAATTCAAGACCAATCTGGAGAGTAGACATAGGATGATAATATAGATTTGAATAATTATCATAACTCAAGACTTTAAGAAACAAGTCTATAACCTGATTATTTAAGAGTTTCTGATTAGTTCTTGCTAAACGATAATAATACTCTATAGATAAATCATTATTTAAAGAAATTTCGTTAACACTAAGCTTATTTAATTTATTAAGAGTCTCATTATAATACCCGCCATCAAATAAAATCCTAGCAATTAATAAGTCCCTATTAATAACTATATCATTCTGAATATCATTTTCAGCCTGTCTATCTTCATCAATTAGCTTTTCACCATAATTTAATATTCTCGCATGATAATACTCTCTTTGTGCTAGCGAATCTTCTAAAAAAGCAATAAGTGACAGTTTATGGTATGCGGATTTTATATAATTTTTTCCTTTAAAATTTGAAGTAAATTTTAA
>JAAZYM010000005.1 GCA_014239655.1 Flavobacteriales bacterium
AGAAGAAATTGAATCAAAAATTATTGGTTTTGATAAAAAAAATAGGACAATAAAATTGTCAATCAAAGCAAAAGAAGAAAAAGAAGAAAGAGAAGCTATTGAATCATATAAGTCAGATGAAAAAGACAGCATCTCAAAAACTAGTTTAGGTGATTTACTAAAATCTAAATTTTCTAGAAAATAAATAAATTAATTGGTATTTCTTACTTTTTTCTTTAATGTAATTTATCTATGAGTATAAATAAAAAAGAACTAATTGAAATTATTGCTAACGAGCAAGATCAGCTTCCCTATAAAGATATCGAGTTATCAGTAAAAACTATTATAGAATCAATGATTAATTCACTAAAAAATGGCAAGAGAATAGAAATCAGAGGTTTTGGTAGTTTTAGCTTAAGATATAGAAAATCAAGAATAGGTCGTAATCCAAAATCAGGTGAGTCAGTTAATATTGACGAACGATATGTTCCTCACTTTAAGCCTGGTAAAGACTTGAAAGAAAGAGTAAAAACAAGCTGATTAATATTTAAATCTTTTTAATGCTTTCTGACAGTATCTTTTATTTATCATCAATATTCTTGATATTTGCCCTATTGGGTTATTTTTTTCTTAAGTTCTTTGATAATGAATCTACTAATAAAATTAACCCTGATTATCTTACCGGTCTTAAATACCTCCTTAATGAGGAATCAGATAAGGCTATAGACTTATTTTCGAATATTATTGATATTGATGATGAGACGATTCAAACACACTTAGCGCTTGGAGTGCTGTTTAGAAGGCAAGGTAAAATTGATAAAGCCATTAGGCTCCATGAAAATATTCTAAATAAACCTGACCTTGATGAGGAATATTATTATCAAACACTTCACGAATTAGGGGAAAATTACTTCGCCGCAGGTATTTATGATAAAGCTGAAAGCGTATTTGAAAAATTAAAGGCAATAGATGGACAGCAAGTACCTTCCCTAGAGAAGTTAATAATAATATATGAATACATGTCGCAATGGGAAAAAGCTTTAGAAAATCTTGAGGAGCTAAGTAAAATTGATCCTGATAATAAATACTTAACAAGCACCTCTCATTATTATTGCCAATTAACACAAAAATATATTGATGAAGATGATATTGACAGAGCAGAGATTTTTTTAGAAAAAGCAAAACATAATAATCCTAATTCAATTAGACAATTATATTTATCTTCAAAAATTTCCCTCCATAAATTAGATAAATCTAATGCACTGGTGTTTTATGCTGAAATGATTGATAAAAATAAACTAGCACATTTAATTTTACTTCCTCTAATACTCAATAAAATAGATCATCAAAATGATAATGATTTAAATATAATCTTAGAAAAGACCATCGAAAATAATCCAGAAACTAAAAAATATCTTGGCATGGTCTCCGTTATGTTTCCTAGCTTTAATAATAAACATCTTTTTAATTCGTTTAAGGAGCTTATTCAGAAACATACAATTATTAATGAGTTAAAAAAACAGAAGCATGAATCTAAATCAATAACTCTTATAGATGACCCTCTGATTGATAACTTAAGAACTATTATTAACAATAAAACAACAAATGATTATAAATACAGTTGTTCTCAATGTGGATATATGACAATAAGTCATTCATGGCAATGCCCAACGTGTAAGAGTTGGGAAAAGTCTGAACCTGTAGATTTTTTAGAGAAAATATAATTATGAATAATAAAATTAAAATTGGAGTAATTGCTGGAAATTTTGACGTAATACATCCTGGTTATAT
>JAAZYM010000004.1 GCA_014239655.1 Flavobacteriales bacterium
CTAATATTATAATCTGCCTCAGTATTGTTTAGTGCGCTGAGTGTTATTAGTACTAGCGCTAAGATTCCTAGCCCTAATGTAAGAGGTGTTTCTATATTTCCCATGATTTCTTTTTAAATTAGTTATAGTGCTAATTTAATAAATTTTTTCATTTAAGTTCTTTAGGTATCCTGCAAACAGGTATGGGTGATATTTTGTGTTTATTGACCTTATTAAGAGTATTAAAAATATTTAAAATTTCTTTTTCTCTATCTGTTAGGCTCTTGTCTTCTTCCCTGTTACTCATTGCCCATTCTAACTCTTCATATGTGGCTCCAATCTGATCCTCATCAGTTTGTTGATTATCCCAAAGCCCATCAGTTGGTGGGGCTATCAGAATTTCATTCTTAATTTTTAGCTCTTTTGATAATAAGTAAACTTCTGATTTTAGTAGGTCGGCAATAGGGCTTATATCTACTCCACCATCTCCATATTTTGTGAAAAAACCAATACCAAAATCTTCAACTTTATTGCCAGTACCTGCTACTAAATAATTATTTAATTGTGCATAGTAATATAAAGTAGTCATTCTTAATCTTGATCTTGTATTGGCTAATGCAAGATGGGTTTTGTGTAAATTTTTAGATTTAGTTAGATCGTTAAAATCATCAAAAATTTTCGTTAAGTTACACTCAATGCTTTTTACGTTTACATATTTTTTCTTTAGCCATTTTATGTGTTCTTTTCCTCTTGATACTTGATGTTTGTCTTGGTGTATTGGCATTTCAATGCAAAGTAAAGGGAGTTTAGTTTCTGCAATTAGTGTTGAAGTTAAAGCAGAATCAATACCTCCAGATATTCCCACTACAAAACCATTTGTTTTTGAGTCTCTATTGTATCGGATGATCCAATTTTTTATGTGATCAATGACGTGTTTTTCCTTCATAATATTGTTGCAAATGTAAGGGATTATTATCTTTGTTTACATGAAATCTATTTATCCTTTTATTCTGATTCTTTTTTTCTCATGCGATACTAATAATAAAATTAATACCGATATAGAGGTTTATCGTTTTGAGAAAAATATTTTTAATTCTAATCATGTAAATATTGATAAAAACAAGAAGGAATGGGAAAGAGTATTAGGTGGTTTTTCAAGCTCCTATTATGGTTTTCTTACTAATATGGATATGGATAATGATAGTTTAATCAATAATCAGTTACTGTCTTTTATTAATAATGATGATATGCGAGAGGTTTTTGATACGATTAATAAAAAATTTGATGTCTTTTCTGATTATGAAAATCATTTGAATAGTAGTTTCTATAATTTTCATTCCTTGTTCCCTAAATACGGTTACCCAAAAATAATTACAATGTTTAGTGGTTTTAATTATGGTGTAATTATTCAAGATTCGTTAATTGCAGTAGGGTTAGATTTTTATTTAGGAGAGAATAGTGTTTTTTATCAAAGACTTGGAGATCCTGAATATTTGAGGTTTCAAAAGCAGGAAAGATTTATGCTCCCAAATATTATGGAAGCCTGGTATGATAGTTTCTTTAGTTATACTAATAATAGATCTAATTTTTTATCAGAGTTAATCTATAAAGGAAAAATTATGTTTTTATTATCAGAGACACTACCAGAGAAAAAGCTAGAAGATAAATTACGATATAGTCAGGAAGAGTTGAGTTGGTGTTTAGAGAATGAGTCGTCAATATGGTCTTTCTTAATTGAAAATGATTTGCTTTTTTCTTCAAGAGAAAAAGATTATAGATCATATTTATATCATTCTCCGTTTTCAAAAGGAATGACACAGGATTCTCCCTCAAGGATTGCTTATTTTATTGGTTATCAAATTGTAAAGAAATACATGAAAATAAATAAAGATATTAGCATACAAGATTTAATGCTTGAAGCAGATCATATGTTAATATTAAATAAATCAAAATATAAACCTTAAATGAAAAAAATATTAAAATTTGAAGTTGAATTAGATGAAAATAATCTGCCAGATAACATCAAGATGGTTGATGACAAGGTAAATGATAGTGGGATAGATCTGAAAGCTTTAATGATTGCTGCATGGGATGCAAAAAAACAAGAAACACTAAGAGTAGATATATGGACAAAAGATATGCCTGTTCATGAAATGTTTATTTTGTATCATCAAAATATGTTAGGCATGGCTACATCATTAGAAAAGTCAACAGGAGAAAGTAAATTAGCTGAAGCGCTTAGGGATTATTGCAGTTTCTTTGCTGAAAAGACTAAGATTCTAAGCTAGGCTTGTACTCTAGATTTAATTTAGATATATATTTTAGTATCTCTTGAAGCCCTTGTTTTTTATTTGAGGAAGTGACAAATATTTCGGGTAGTGATTCCCATTCATCCAGCATTTTTTTCTTAAAATCAGCTAAGTTTTTTTCTAGTTTAGTTTTACTTAATTTATCCGATTTAGTAAAAATGATCGAGAAAGCTATCTTGTTTTCTGCTAGCCATTGCATAAAATCTTTATCAATTTCTTGTAGCTCATGTCTAGAATCAATCAATACAAATAAGCAGATTAGATTTTGTCTATTTATTAGATAATCGCTAATCATCTTGTGAAATTTAGCTCTTAAAACCTTTGACGCTTTTGCATATCCATATCCAGGTAAATCAACTAGATACCAGTTGTTATTAATAATAAAATGGTTTATTAATTGTGTTTTTCCAGGTTTTCCTGATATTTTAGCTAATGACTTATTATTTGCGATAGAATTAATCAAACTTGACTTACCAACATTAGATCTTCCTATAAATGCATATTCTGCTTTATCTTCAATAGGGCAGTGCTTGTAATTAGTGTTACTAATGACAAATGAAGCCTTCTTAATATTCATTTTAGATGTTATTCTGTAGCCATTTTAGTACTATCTTACTGAATTCTTCTGGATGTTCCCACATAGGGGCATGTCCACAGTTATCTACCCAAAAGAGACTAGAATTAGGAAGGAGTGAATTGAATTCTTTTGCAACATGAGGTGGGGTTACTTTGTCAAATTTTCCCCAGACAAGACAGGATGGTAATTTCATTTTTGGTAAATCATCGGCCATATTATGTCTAATAGCAGATTTAGCAAAAGCGAGTAATCTAATGGTAGACTCTCTTTTATTGGCAATTTCAAAAACTCTGTCTACTAAATCTTTTGTGGCAACCTTAGGATCAAAGAAAACCTCTTCAGTTTTTGTTTTGATGTATTCGTAATCACCACGCCTAGGGAATGTATTGCCAAATGCACTCTCATATAAGCCTGAGCTTCCAGTTAAGATTAATGAATCTACTTTTTTTGGATATAATTTTGTGAAGATTAGTCCAATATGTCCTCCCATAGAATTTCCAAGTAATGATGCTTTTTCTATTCCAAGGTGATTCATAAATTTTAGTAAATATTCTGCTTTATTTTTTACCGAACATTTTAAGAAAGGTGTCTCAAATAGTTTGAGGTCTAATCCATAGACTTTATAGTCATTAGAAATAAAGTCTACCATTTCACCAAAATTCTCGACACCACCCATTAAACCATGTAGAAGAATAATTGGTTTACCCTTTCCTTTTTCTAAATAAGTGAACCCTCCAGATGAATTAACCATTACTCTTTTTTCTAATATACAAACTTAACGAAATTATAATTAACCTATATAAACCCTAAAAATAGAGTTGTTTGTCGCGATGTGGTAAAAGTTATTAACAAAGTGGGGTAAAGTTGTAAATAGTGGGGTAATTTAGTATATTTACAGTCATGATTAATATTTTAGGAACATATGAATGTACGGCAGATTCTAAAGGAAGGATTATGCTTCCTTCTCCGTTGAAAAAACAGATTTCCTCAGTTTTAAAAGATGGATTTGTAGTTAAGAGAAGTGTATTTAATAAGTGCTTAGAGATTCATCCAATGTCTGAATGGAATAAAATAGTTGATCAGGTCAATAAATTAAACCGGTTTGTTAAAAAGAATAATGATTTTATTAGATCATATATGTCTGGCTTAAAGATTGTTCATGTTGATAGTGCTTCTAGGATTCTAATTCCGAAGGATCTTATTGAGTTTGCTAGTCTTGAAAAGAAGATTGTTTTGTCTTCATCTGTGAATATTATTGAAGTATGGGATAAGTTAGAGTATGAACAATCAGTTGCTAAGTCACTTAAAAAGTTTGGTGATTTAGCTGAGGAAGTAATGGGTAAAAACAATTATCTACCATTAAATGACCTACCATAATCCCGTTTTATTAGATGAAAGTATTAAAGGGTTAAATATAAACCCAAATGGAATTTATGTAGATGCAACATTTGGTGGTGGTGGTCACTCAAAAGAAATAATGAAGTCCTTACAGGAAGGATGTCTTTTTGCATTTGATCAAGATGATGATGCTATTAAGAACACGATTGTAGATAATAAATTTAAATTAATAAAAGCAAACTTTAGGTATATAAAGAATTTCTTAAAGATAGAAGGTGTTAGTAAAATCGATGGTTTAATAGCTGATTTAGGCATCTCTTCATATCAAATAGATGTTCCAGAAAGAGGTTTTGCGTATCGATATGATTCAGTAATGGATATGAGAATGAATACACATTCAAGTTTAGATGCCAGAGAGGTGATAAATTCATATTCTGAATCTGATTTAGCAAAAGTTTTTTATGAATATGGAGAAATAAAACAATCAAGAAGAATTGCTAAAACAATTATAGAACATAGAGAAAAGAAGAATATTCATACAGCTTCTGAGTTTATAAATATTCTTGAAGGATTGTATCCTCAAAGAATGAGGAATAAGTTTCTGTCTAGAATTTTTCAGGCTATAAGAATTGAAGTGAATGATGAAATAAATGCATTAAAAGATTTATTAGAAGATGTTGCAGGTTTATTGAATAACAAGGGACGTTTAGTAGTAATATCATATCATTCCTTAGAGGACAGATTAGTTAAGAATTTAATTAATAAAGGAAGTTTATCGGGTTTTCAAGAAAAGGATTTATATGGGAGAGTAAATAAAGATTTAGATCCAATAAATAAGAAAGTGATTGTTCCGGAAGACAAGGAATGTAAAGAAAATCCAAGAGCAAGAAGCGCAAAATTAAGAGTGGCAGAAAAGATATAAATGAAAAGAAAAAAAAAGAAAACATCATTTTTATCTCTACTTAAAGGAGATTTTTTTTCAAAGCAACAGAATGTTAAGTATGTTCCTTTTTTATTCTTAATTGTTATGCTGTTGTTGATAAACATTAGAGTATCATTTTATGCTGAAAAATTATTGAAAAGGTCTATAAAATTAGAATATGAAGTAGCTGATTTGAGATTAACATACATTACAACTAAGTCACAGTTAATGCAGGTTTATAAGAGATCAACTATTGAAAATATGGTTGTCAAACAAGGCTTATCAACCTCATTAATTCCTCCTTATATAATTGATATAAATGAAGAGTAATATTAATTTACGAGTTGTTATATTATATGTATTTGTTTGCATTATTGCATTTGTTATTGTTTCTAGAATTCTGATTGTACAAAGGCTAGATAACAATATAAGTTCGGTTAATATTCCTAAATTTTTTGAGATAGAAGCCTCAAGAGGAAATATCTTTTCTGATGATGGTTCATTGTTGGCAATATCTATGCCTTTATACAATGTATTTCTTGATCTGAGTGTAATTGATGATAATTTATTTAATCAAGAAATAAGTGATTTGTCAATGCACCTTTCTATATTATTTAAAGATAAGACTCCAGATGAATATGAAAAGTACTTAAGAGATTCTAGAATAAAAAAGAATAATAAATATGTTAAGTTAAGACGTAAGGTGACTCATAATGAGCTGTCTTCTTTAAGGTCTTTTCCAATTTTAAAATTAGGCCAAAATAAAGGAGGATTAATTCCGGAAGAAAGACCGAATAGAGAAAATCCATTTGGCATTCTTGCTAAGAGAACTATAGGTTTGCTTAGAGAGTCAAATCCGATTGGCTTAGAACGTGCTTATAATAAAACACTGTCTGGTATTGATGGCTTACAGTTAAAGCAACGGATTGGTAAAAATTTTTGGAGAAATGAAGATTCTCAATTTAATTCTTTACCTCAGTCAGGAAATGATATAGTCACAACGATCAATGTTGACATGCAGGATGTTGCTGAAGGCGCATTGATGAATGCATTAATGCATCATGATGCAGATTGGGGAACAGTTGTCTTAATGGAGGTGGCGTCTGGACATGTTAAGGCAATTGCTAATCTTAAAAATAATGAAGGTGTATTTGATGAATATTATAATCATGCAATTGCTGAACACTCTGAGCCAGGATCAACATTTAAGTTGGCATCCGTCATTGCTGGATTAGAGGATGGTTTCTATACTTTATTAGATTCTGTTGATACAGAAGATGGAACTCATAAATTTTATGATAAAATAATGCGGGATTCTAGAAAGGGTGGTTATGGAAAAATTACTATTGGAGAAGCATTTGTTAAATCATCAAATGTTGGTATATCTAAAATAATTGATAAACATTATAAAGAGAAGCCTAAATATTTTATAGACAGAATTTATAAAATGGGGCTATGTACTCCTCTAGATCTTGAACTACCATACCCAAATAATTTATTAGTAAAACGTCCAGGGAGGGAAGGATGGTCTGGAGTTACTCTTCCTTGGATGTCAATAGGCTATTCATTAAGGTTATCACCAATACATATGTTAACATTTTATAATGCTATAGCAAATGAAGGAGTTATGGTTAAACCATTATTTACCTCTCAAATTTTAAAGGACGGTAAATTAATTTCTTCAAATAATACAGAAATTATTAATCCAGCAATATGTTCTAAATCATCAATTAAGGCAATTATTCCATATTTAATTGATGTAGTTGATATGGGTACAGCAAAAAAAATTAAAAATAATCGGTATAAGATTGCTGGAAAAACAGGCACATCATTAGTTGGATATGGCCAGAAAAGAGAAGATGAGATTAAAAGATATCGAGCATCTTTTGTTGGTTTTTTTCCTGCTCAAAAACCTAAATATTCCTGTATAGTAGTAGTATATAATCCAAAAGAAAATGGATTTTATGGGTCAGATGTAGCAGCACCTGTATTTAAAGAGATTTCTGATAAAATTTTTGCATCTGACATGTCAATACATCAATCAATCAAAACTAAAGAGCGTATTGATAAATTACCAATATTAAGTCAAGGAACAACAGAAGATGCAATTCAGATACTTGATAGAGTATTAGTTGATTATGAGCCAACAGATTCTAAATGGATGGTTCCAAGTAATTCAGACAGTCAGATTACGCTTAGTACGAGGAATATTGAAAATGATTTTAAGAAAAGGTTGATGCCAAATTTATATGGTATGAATTTGATGGATGCTGTTTTTTTATTAGAAAATGCTGGTTTAGATGTTGTGATTAGTGGACAAGGACATGTTGTTAGTCAGTCAATTAAAAAAGGTGAGATGATTTCAAATAATCAGAAAATAAATTTAATAGCATCCTTATGAGATTAAAAGAACTATTAAAGGATGTTGAGGTTTTAGAAGTATGTGGTGATTCTAATATAGAGATTAATAATATTCATTTTGATTCAAGGAAAGTTCGTGAAAAAGACATGTTTATTGCTTTAGTTGGGACAAGAGAGGATGGAAATAGATATATTGATAGTGCAATCAATAATGGAGCATGTATAATTGTATCTAACAAAAAACCAGAGAGTTTAATTAAAGAGAGAACGTATGTTATAACACAAGACACTCATGATGCACTAGCAATAATTGCAAGTAATTATTATAATAGACCCTCTGATAAGTTAAAATTAATTGGAGTCACAGGTACTAATGGTAAAACTTCAGTTGTTAATTTATTATATCAATTATTCACATCCTTAGGGTATAAATGCGGTCTTATTTCAACTATTGAGAATATTATTATTGAAGAAAGATATCAGAGCACTCACACAACACCTGATCCATTACAGATAAACTTTTTACTTAACAAGATGGTTGAATTAGGATGTTCATATTCTTTCATGGAGGTGAGTTCACATGCTATTGATCAAAAAAGAATTAATGGGTTAAGCTTTCAATTTGCCGTTTTTACAAATATCTCTCATGATCATCTTGACTATCATAAGAGTTTTGATAATTACATAAATACCAAGAAAATATTTTTTAATAATCTAGAAGAGGGGTCAATAGCTTTAGTAAATAAAGATGATAATAAAGGTGAGATTATGCTTCAAAATTCAAAAGCAAATAAATATTCTTTTTCACTTAAGTCATTTTCAGATTTTAAATGTAAAATTATTGAAAGTGATTTTAATGGTATGTTGTTAAATATTGATAATCATGAAGTATGGGTTAAACTAATTGGGCAATTTAATGCATATAATTTATTAGCAGTTTATTCTGTTGCTGTTTTACTTAAAGAAGATGTAAAAGATGTTTTAAAGGCCATCAGTTTATTGTCTTCTGCTGAAGGGAGATTCCAAATTTTCAAGACGAATAATGAAATTGTTTTTGTTCTTGATTATGCTCATACTGATGATGCTTTAAAGAATGTTATTTCAACAATTAATTCAATAAGAAATAAAGATCAGAAATTAATTACAGTTTTTGGATGTGGTGGGGATAGAGATAAATTAAAAAGACCTCTTATGACTAAGGTTGCTTGTGAGTTAAGTTCTCAAGTCATATTAACATCAGATAATCCTAGAAGTGAGGATGTTGATGAGATTATTACTGATATGTTATTTGAGATAGATCAAGAAAATTTAGCTAAAGCAATTGTAATAAACGATAGAAAGCAAGCTATTAAAACAGCTTTGACATTAGCAAAAAGAGGTGATGTTGTTTTGGTTGCAGGAAAAGGGCATGAGAAATTTCAGGAAATTAATGGGGTAAAGCTGCCTTTTGATGATAAGAAAGAAATATTAAAATTAATAAACTTAAATATTAACTAATGATATATTATTTATTTGAATTTTTAGAAAGTAATTATGATTTGCCGGGAGCGGGAGTTTTTCATTATATCTCATTTAGATCTGCACTTGCAATTATTACCTCTTTGCTTGTTTCATTAGTCTTTGGAGGTCGTATAATTGAATTAATCCGAAGAAATCAAATTGGAGAGGAGGTAAGAAAGTTAGGCTTAAAAGGTGAAGAAAAAAAATCAGGAACTCCAACAATGGGTGGACTAATAATTCTTTCTGCCATTATGATTCCAACATTATTATTTGCAAAACTAGATAACATATACATCCAGATAATGCTTGTTTCTACAGTATGGTTAGGGGTTATAGGTTTTCTGGATGATTATATAAAGGTTTTTCGTAAAGATAAAGAAGGATTAGCAGGGAAATTCAAAATACTTGGCCAGGTTGGTTTAGGTTTGATTGTTGGATTAGTTATGGTTTTTCATTCTGATATTGTTATCAAAGAAAAGAGTGTTCCGACAGAAATTCAGGGTGTTTATGATTTTTCAGAGAAGGCTCAGAAATCATCTAAGACTACTATTCCATTTTTAAAAAATAATGAATTTAACTATCATGATCTAACATCATGGTTAGGAGATGGAATGAAAAAATATTCATGGTTAATTTTTGTGATGATTGTAGTTTTTATAATAACTGCAGTTTCGAATGGAGCTAATATGACTGATGGTTTGGATGGTTTAGCAACAGGAGTATCAGCTATTATTGGTTCAACCTTAGTGCTTTTTTGTTATGTCTCTGGAAATATAATTGCAGCAGACTATCTAAATATAATGTATATCCCAGATAGTGGAGAACTGGTTGTTTATATGTCTGCTTTTGTTGGTGCATGTGTTGGGTTTATGTGGTATAATTCTTTTCCAGCTCAAGTTTTTATGGGTGATACCGGGAGCCTCTCTTTAGGTGGTATAATAGCTGTTGTGGCAATATTAATTAGGAAAGAATTAATGATTCCAATTTTATGTGGTGTTTTTCTACTTGAGAATTTATCAGTCATTATTCAAGTTGGATATTTTAAATATACCCGCAAAAAATTTGGTGTTGGGAAGCGAGTATTTAAGATGGCTCCATTACATCATCATTTTCAGAAATTAGGGATACATGAGAGTAAGATTGTAACTAGATTTTGGATAGCAGGTATAATGTTAGCTATTCTAACCATTGTAACCTTAAAATTAAGATAAGTGCAGAAAAAGGTCTCAATATTAGGTGCAGGTATAAGTGGAATAGGAGCTGCAATATTAGCTTCTAAGAAGGATTATAACGTATTTATTTCTGATAGTGGATCAATTACCACAAAAGATAAAAGAACTTTAGATTATTTTAATGTAGAATGGCAAGAGAATGGGCATGCCTTTGATAAGATTTTGTCTTCAAATATAGTGGTTAAAAGCCCTGGAATTCCAAATGGAATAGAGATTATTGATAGAATAGCTGAGGAAAAAATTGATCTTATTTCAGAGATAGAGTTTGCTTCAAGATTTACTAAAGCTAAGATAATAGCCATTACAGGAACTAATGGAAAAACTACTACATCTTTAATTACTTATAAGATTTTAAAAGATGCTGGTTATGATGTGCTTCTTGCTGGAAATATTGGAAAGAGCTTTTCATTAGAGATTTCACAAAGAGATTATAAATATATCGTATTAGAGGTCAGTAGTTTTCAGTTAGATAATATAATTGATTTTCGTCCAGATATTTCAATTATACTAAATATTACTTCTGATCATCTAGATCGGTATAAGGGTAAAATTTCTGAGTATATAAAATCAAAAATTCGTATAACGTTAAATCAAAATCAGCATGATGTTTTGATATATAATCATGATGATAAATCAGTAAAAGAAATAGAAACATTAGCAAAAAGAATACCGATTTCACTAAATAAAAGATTTGATTTAGATGGTTGTTTTTATTTCAATAATAAGATAAATATTAACTTAAATAATAATACAATGATAATAGAAAAATTAGCACTTAAAGGTTCGCATAATATTTTTAATTCTATGGCTGCAGCTATGGCTGCAAGGGTTTTTGAAGTGTCAGATGATGTTATTAGAAAATCATTAATAGATTTTGAAAACATTGAACACAGATTAGAGTATGTCCTAACAGTTCATGGAATTGATTTTATCAATGATTCTAAAGCTACAAATGTTAACGCAGCATGGTATGCGATAGAAAGCATGAACAAGCCATTTGTTTGGATTGCTGGAGGCATTGACAAAGGAAATGATTATTCCGAAATAATTAAAGTTTTAAAGGAGAAAGAGGTGAGAGCAATTGTTTGTTTAGGGAAAAATAATAAAAAGATTATTGAAGCTTTTAAGGGTGAAGTTGAGGTTATCGAACAGGCTAATAATATGTATGAAGCTGTAAATAAATCATATGGTCTTTCAAAAATAGGAGAGTCAGTTTTATTATCTCCAGCTTGTGCAAGTTTTGATCTTTTTGAAAATTTTGAGCATAGAGGTAGTGAGTTTAAAAAAATGGTAAGAAGCTTATAATGTCTGGATTGTTTAACAACATAAGTCTTAAAGGAGATAAAGTAATATGGGGAGTTGTTTTTATATTATTTTCATTCTCAGTGCTTCTTGTGTATAGTACAGCAGGATGGGCTTTTCTTTTTAGTCACTTGATTAAAATCTTATTAGGTTTATTTTTCTTGTATCAGGTTCATAGGATTAAATTTAAATATTTTGCTAAAATTGGAGTTTTAGGGTTGGTAATTAGTATACTGTTGTTAATATTAGTTTTTGTCATTGGGATTAGTGTTAATGGAGCTTCTAGATGGTTATCTATTGTTGGATTTCAATTTCAGCCATCAGATATTGCTAAAGTAGCTATATTGTTGTTTATGGCCAGACAGTTAAGCAAATACAGAAATGAAATAAAAGAATTTAAATATCTATTACTATATATTCTTGTACCGTTAGTTTTAATATGTTTTTTAATTCTACCAAATAATTTTTCTACTTCGGCTTTAGTTTTTTTAAATGGTTTGGTGCTTATGTTTATTGCAAAAGTTAATATAAAGTATCTTTTTTCAATTATTGGTTTAGGTTTTTGTAGTGCATTAGTTATTTATGGAGTAGCAAAAATTGCACCTGAATTCTCAGAAAAAATAATGCCTAGGTCAGCAACATGGGTTAGTCGAGTAGATGGTTTTATTAATACCGATCAGGTTAATAAATTAGCTCAAGATTATCAACAACAACAGGCATTAGTAGCAATATATAATGGAGGCTTTTCTGGCGTAGGACCTGGTAAGAGCACTCAAAGAAATATACTTCCGTATTCATCATCAGATTTTGTTTTTGCTATTATGGTTGAGGAATATGGTTTGTTATTAGGAGCACTATTACCAATTCTTTTGTATTTAATCCTTTTTTACAGAGCTTTAAGAATAGCATCCAAGATAACTAGTGTATTTGGAGGATTAATATGTATTGGGTTAATGTTTAGTCTAGTTTTTCAGGCATTTGTAAATATGCTTGTTTCGGTAGGAGTTTTGCCTGTTACAGGACAAACATTACCATTAATAAGCATGGGAGGCACATCAATTGTATTTACATGCATAACATTAGGAATTATTCTTAGTGTAAGTAATGACACATCTGACAGAGCATATGAAACAGCTTAGAATAATAATTAGCGGAGGAGGAAGCGGAGGTCATATCTTTCCAGCTATTGCAATAGCAAGATCATTGTTAGAAAAAAATAAGAATATTAAGTTCTTATTTGTTGGTGCAAAAAATAAGATGGAGATGGAGAAGGTTCCAAATGAAGGATTTAAGATTAAAGGACTTTGGATTAGTGGTTTCCAGAGGAGGTTGACTATTAAAAATTTGTTATTTCCATTAAAATTATTATTTAGTTTAGTATCATCTGCTCTAATTATTAAAAGGTTTAAGCCAGATTTAGTTATAGGGACTGGAGGTTTTGCAAGTGGCCCTATTTTGTATGTAGCTTCAAAAAGCAATATACCAACATTAATACAAGAGCAAAATTCATATGCTGGTATTACAAATAGAATTTTATCAAAGCACGTAAATCTCATATGTGTTGCATATCAAAATATGGATAAATTTTTTCCAAAAGAGAAGATTTGTATTACTGGAAATCCTATAAGGAAGAGTATTTTAGAAGATAATTATAGTTTTGATGAGGCTATTAAGAAATTTGATTTAGACCCCAAGAAATCTACGGTTTTAGTAATTGGCGGAAGTTTGGGAGCACGAACAATTAATGAATCTATTTTAGAAGGATTAAATAAGATTAAGAATAATGATCTTAATCTTATATGGCAAACAGGTGAAGCCTTTTCAGAAAAAGCAAATAAAAGAATTAATCAAATTAATACAAAAGGAATATCTACTTTTTCTTTTATTAAAGAAATAGAATTAGCCTATAAAGTAGCTGATATAATTATATCTAGAGCAGGAGCAATAGCTATTTCTGAATTATGTAGTGTAGGGAAACCTGTTATATTAGTTCCTTCTCCAAATGTAGCAGAAAATCATCAGTATAAAAATGCACAATCACTAGTTAATAAAAATGCTGCATTAATGGTAAAAGATGCTGATTCAAATGATAAACTTGTAGAAGCTATTATTAATTTAAAAAATAATAATAGTATTAGGGAAGATCTAAGTAGAAACATAAAAATAATGGAACTAAAGGATTCATCAAAAGTTATCGCTGATTATGCATTAGAATTATTAATAAAATGAATATAAAATCTTTTGAGCATATTTATTTGTTAGGAGTAGGTGGGATTGGTATGAGCGCATTAGCTAGATATTTTGTTTCACAGAACAAAAAGGTTTTCGGTTATGATAAGGTTAAATCTGATATAACAATACATTTAGAAGATGAAGGTGTTCAGATTAGCTATATAGATGATGTTGATACTATTCCAGAGATTTTTAATGTTAAAAATAATAGTAATCAATTAGTTATATATAGTTCTGCAATAACTAATAATAAGATATTTTCTTTTTTTAGTAATAATAGTTTTAAGATCTGTAAGAGGGCAGAAGCATTAGGATTAATAAGTAAACACTATTATACTATTGCAGTTGCAGGAACACATGGTAAAACCACAACATCTGTAATGTTAGCTCATATTCTTAAACAGGCAAGTGTTAATTGCACTGCTTTTCTCGGTGGGATAAGTAAAAATTACAATACCAACTTTTTATTGTCAGAGGAAAGTAAATATATGGTTGTTGAGGCTGATGAATATGATCGTTCTTTTCTTTTTTTATATCCGGATATTGCTATTATAACCTCATTAGATTCAGATCATTTAGATATATATGAGAATCAAAATAATTTTATTAGTTCATTTCAGCAATTTGCTTCTCAAGTAAAAGATGATGGATGTTTAATTATAGAGGAAAGTATTGTAGATTATTTTAAGACTCCAAAGAAAGGAAGTTTATTTACTTATTCTAATTTAACTAAATCTGATTATTATTCTTCAGAAATTCAAAAAGTTGATTCTCATATAAAGTTTAATTATAATGAAAGAATGGGTAATATCAATAACACAAATAATAAAATTAATTTATCAATGCTTGGTGATCACAATATCAGTAATGCGTTAGCTGCAATTGCTGCTAGTTCATTTCTAAAAATTGATAATAATAAAATATCCGATTCATTAAATACATTTTGTGGGATTAAAAGAAGATTTGATATTCATCATGTTTCTGAAAACAAGGTGTATATTGATGATTATGCACATCATCCTAAAGAGATTTTAGTAACTATTGATGCTGTTAAGAAGTTCTTTAAAGAAAGAAACATTACTGTTGTTTTTCAGCCACACTTGTTTTCTAGAACTCAAGACTTTGCTGCAGATTTTGCGTCTTCCTTATCTATGGCAGATAGTCTTATAATTTTGGATATTTATCCAGCTCGAGAAGAGCCAATTGAAGGTGTAGATTCAAATATGATATTAAATTTATGTGTAAATGAAGATAAGCAAACATGTTTAAAAGATAATTTGATTTCAGTTCTGGAAAACAAAAAAATAGATGTTTTATTATCTTTAGGTGCAGGAGACATTAGTGATTTGGTTGATCCAATTTTAAAACTAATAAAAGCATGAAAAGGATGTTAAAAATATTTGAATTGCTTTTTCTTTTTTTATTGCTTCTTGTGTTGTTGTCTTTTACCATAAAGAATGAAAACACAGTAAAGAAGAATCTAAATTCAATACAAATTAATAAAACACAAAATAATTTTGTAGATGAAGAAAAAGTATTAGAGATTTTAAGTAATAACGGTTTATATTATGATAATCAAGAAGTATTTGATGTGAAGTCTATGGAGTCTAATATTAAAAATCAGCCACATATTAAAGATGTTCAAGTTTTTTTAAATCTTGATGGTGTTATTGATGTTATTATAGAAGAAAGAGATCCTTTGGTAAGGATTTTTGAATCTGAGTTTAGTTATTATCTTGATAAGGATTGTTTATTAATGCCTCTTTCAAAAACATACACATCAAGGAGATTAATAATGAGTGGCGATGTTAAGAAATATAATAATGAAGATATATGTGAACTATCAAAAAAGATTGAATCTAATGAGTTTATGAGATGTTTAATTTCACAGGTTCATTTTGATAATAATGATATTTTATTAATACCAAAATTAAAGAATCAGAAAATTAATATTGGTGATATTGAAGATTTAGACGTGAAGTTTGATAATTTGATATGTTTTTATGACAAAATCATTAAACATAAAGGATGGGGTTATTATAATATTATTAACCTTAAATATAAAGATCAGATTATTTGTTCAAAAAAATAAATTATGGAAACTAATAACACAGATATAATAGTTGGTTTAGATATTGGAACTACTAAAGTTTCAGTAATAATTGGCAGAAAGAATCAATATAATAAGATAGAGATATTGGGAAATGGAAAATCAATTTCAAGTGGTGTTTCAAGAGGTATTGTATCAAATATTGACAAGACGGTTGCATCAATTAAACTTGCTTTAGAAGAAGTTGAAAAGAAGAATGACATTGAGATTAATGAGGTTTATGTTGGTATTGCAGGTCAGCATATTAAGAGTTTGCAGCATAGAGGAGAAATAGTCAGAGATAATATTGAGGTAGAGATTGGGCAAGAAGATATTGATAAATTAAAAGATAATATGTTTAAACTGATAACTATTCCTGGGGAAGAGGTAATACATGTTATTCCACAAGAATATACTGTTGATGGGGAAGATAGTATTCAAGATCCAAAAGGCATGGCAGGAGTTAAGCTTGAGGCAAATTTTCATGTTATAACTGCTCAAGTTGGTGCTGTTAGAAATATTATGAGATGTGTTGAGAAAGCAGGGTTAATAACAAAAGGTTTAATTTTAGAGCCATTTGCATCAGCAGTTGCTACATTGGATGATGATGAGTTTCGTGAAGGTGTAGCTTTGGTAGATATTGGAGGAGGCACAACAGATGTTGCAATCTTTCTAGATAAAATTATTAGACATACAGCTGTTATTCCATTTGGAGGAAATATTGTTACTAAAGATATTAAGACAGGTCTTTCAATTTTAGATAAACAAGCTGAATTGCTTAAAATTAAATTTGGATCAGCTATGTATACTGATGATCAGGAAAATGTTATGGTTTCAATTCCAGGCTTAAGAGGACGTGAACCAAAAGAGATAGCTGTTAAAAATTTATCTGAAATTATTGGCGCAAGGATGAAAGAAATAATTGATTTAGTATATCATGAAATAAAAGTATCTGGTTATGAAAATAAATTAATGACAGGTATTGTATTAACTGGTGGTGGTTCTCAGATTAAAAATTTACAACAATTAGTTTCGTTTATTACTGCAAAAGAAACTAGAATCGGATATCCAAATGAACATTTGTCTGGAGAATCAAAAGATTTAGTTACTAGCCCAATGTATTCAACAGGTGTTGGTTTAGTGTTAAAAGGTTTTCAGAAAAGAAAAGATAATAATTCTAATTTAACAAGAGGTGATAGTGTTAATGATACGGAAAATGAGCAAAAATCAAATAGTCTTCTAGCAAAATTTGCAAGCTTCTTTGAAGATGAAATTGATTAATTAATAAATTTAATAAAAACAAAAATTATGAGTTTAATAGATACAGATTTTGAATTTCAGCTACCAAAACATCAATCTTCACAGATTAAAGTTATGGGCATTGGAGGAGGAGGTAGTAATGCAGTAAATTACATGTTTGAACATGGAATTAAGGGAGTAGATTTTGTGATTTGTAATACAGATTTACAAGCATTAGAAGCAAGCCCTATTCCTATTAAGATACAATTAGGAGAAAACTTAACAGAGGGTTTAGGAGCTGGCGCAAATCCTGATGTAGGAATGAAGGCTGCTCAGGAAAGTTCAGATCGTGTTAGTGAATTATTGGATGCTAATACTAAGATGTTATTTATAACTGCAGGAATGGGTGGTGGGACTGGTACTGGAGCAGCTCCTGTTATTGCAGAGATTGCTAGAGAGAAGGGTATTTTAACTATTGCTGTAGTAACACATCCTTTTACTAATGAAGGGGGGTATAGAAAGAAATATGCAAAGGAAGGTTTAGAAGAATTAAAAAAATATGTTGATACTTTATTGATTATTAATAATGATAAATTAATCGAAATTTATGGAGATTTAACTCTAACTCAAGCATTTGGAAAAGCAAATGAGGTGTTAAATACTGCAACAAAAGGAATTGCCGAGGTTATATCCCAACATTTAAAAGTTAATATTGATTTAAATGATGCTAGAAGAGTATTGGAAAATAGTGGTACTGCAGTTATGGGGCAGGCTGAAGCTACTGGAGAGAATAGAGCGATTGAAGCAGTAAATGAGGCGTTAGACTCACCTTTATTAAATGATAATGATATTACAGGTGCAGAGCAAGTTTTATTAAAAATTGTTTCTGGCGTTGGAGACGATGAAATTAAAATGTCTGAATTAAGTAAGATTAAGAATAAAATTCAGCAATCTGCAGGTCGTGATGTTAATATTATTGAGGGAATAGGTTTTGATTCAGATTTAGGAAGTGCTGTTAGTGTAACAGTAATTGCAACTGGTTTCAAAACTAAGAAAGTTAATGAGCCTGTGACAATAAGATTAGAAGAAAATGATCAACTTGATGAGTATGATGAAAACAATAATACTATTTCTTCTCAGCAGACTTTATCTTTAGAAGATGATTCGTTTGAGACAGAAGATCTTAATGCTCCTCAAATAAATGCTTCATTAGAAACAGTATCTTCTAATATAATTCTTGAATTAGAAGATGAGGTGGAACAGATGGATGATCCTAGTGAGTTGATTTTAGATATTGTAGAGAAAAAAACTAATAATGATTTAGATTGTGATGATCAAGAGGTAAAAGACTCAAATATTGATGATGTAATTAAAACAGAACAAGAGATGTTATCTGTTAATAATCAATCTATGCGTATTGAAGCAAGAGAGAGAGAAGAAAGATTAAGAGAGATATCAATAAAATTAAGAACTCCTTCAGGATTAACTAAGCTTGAAGAAGAGCCTGCTTTTAAAAGAAATAATGTTGATTTGGATGATGTTTCTCATTCATCTGAAGACGATGTTTCTCATTATACTTTAACTGATTCTGAAGATGATAAAATTATATTAAAGGATAATAATTCATATTTACATGATAATGTAGATTAGATTTAAATAATTGCAATAAAAAAGCCGTCGTTTAGACGGCTTTTTTATTGTTAAATTTCTACATCATTCCAGGCATTCCACCTCCACCCATTGGAGGCATTGGTGGTGTATTTTCTTCTTTAATGTTTGATATTACACATTCTGTTGTAAGTAGCATTCCTGCAACAGAAGCAGCGTTTTCTAAAGCAACTCTAACTACTTTGGCTGGATCGATAACTCCTGCTTTATATAAGCTTTCATAAGTTTCGGTTTTGGCATTAAATCCAAAGTCTCCTTTTCCATCTTTAACTTTAGCAACAATTACTGATCCTTCTAGGCCTGCATTCTCTACAATTTGTCTTAAAGGCTCTTCAACTGCTCGCATAATAATATTTATACCAGTTTGCTCATCATCATTTTCTACTTTGATTTTACGTAGAGAATGAGTAGCTCTAACAATTGAAACTCCTCCTCCAGGAACTATACCTTCTTCTACTGCTGCTCTTGTAGCAGCTAATGCATCGTCTACTCTATCTTTCTTTTCTTTCATTTCTACTTCTGTTGCAGCACCAACATATAGCACTGCCACACCACCAGCTAGTTTAGCAAGTCTTTCTTGTAGTTTTTCTTTATCATAATCTGATGTTGTAGTTTCTATTTGAGTTTTTATTTGATTAACTCTTGCAGAGATAGTTTGTTTCTTCCCATCTCCATTAACAATTGTAGTATTGTCTTTATCAATCACAATTTTCTCAGTCTTACCAAGCATTTCTAGTGTAGTGCTTTCAAGTTTAAATCCTCTTTCTTCTGATACTACGGTTCCATTTGTTAGTATTGCAATATCTTCTAACATAGCTTTTCTTCTGTCGCCAAAACCAGGAGCCTTTACAGCAGCAACTTTTAATGCACCTCTTATTTTATTTACAACTAAGGTCGATAATGCTTCACCATCTACGTCTTCAGCGATTATCATAAGTGGTTTTCCAGTTTTTGCTGTTTGTTCTAAAATTGGAAGCAAATCTTTCATAGCAGAAATTTTTTGATCATATATTAGAATGTATGGGCTTTCTAATTCTACTTCCATTTTATCTGCATCTGTTATGAAATAAGGAGAAAGGTAACCTCTGTCAAATTGCATTCCTTCAACAACTTCCACAGTAGTATCTGTTCCTTTTGCTTCTTCTACTGTAATAACTCCTTCAGTTTTTACTTTTTTCATTGCTTCAGCAATTAGTGAACCAATCATATTGTCGTTATTTGCAGAGATAGATGCAACTTGTTCAATTTTTTCATAACTATCCCCAACTTGTTGAGCTTGTTTATTAATATCCTTAATAATTGCATCGACAGCTTTATCTATTCCTCTTTTTAAATCCATAGGATTAGCGCCAGCAGCAACATTTTTTAATCCTTCTGATATAATCGCTTGGGCTAAAACTGTTGCAGAAGTTGTTCCGTCTCCAGCTAAGTCATTGGTTTTTGATGCTACCTCTTTTACCATTTGCGCCCCCATGTTTTCTAGAGTGTCTTCAAGTTCAATTTCTTTTGCAACAGTTACACCATCTTTTGTTATTGATGGCCCTCCAAATTGTTTGTCAATAACGACATTTCTACCTTTTGGTCCAAGTGTAACTTTTACAGCATCTGCTAGTGCATCAACGCCTTTTTTTAGTGCATCTCTTGCATCAGTGTCGAATGTTATTTTTTTTGCCATTTTTTTATTTATTATTTAATTATTGCTAAAATGTCTGACTCTTTCATTATTAAGTAGTCTTCTCCCTCAAATTTTAATTCTGTTCCAGCATATTTTCCATAAAGTATACTATCGCCAACTTTCACAGTGATCGGATTGTCTTTAGTACCCTTACCCACTGCAACAATATTTCCTTTTTGAGGTTTCTCTTGTGCTGTATCTGGGATAATTATTCCTGAAGCAGTTTTTGTTTCTGCTTTTGCTTGTTGAACAATTACTTTGTCAGCTAATGGTGTTAATTTTATCTTCTTCATAAATTATTTTTTATTAATTAATATTACAAATACTATGCCACTAACTCAAAATATGAAAAAGTGTCATATTAAAGCTATATTTATTCTTGAACTGGATTGGAAGGAAGATTAGGTATTATGGTTTCATCAATTTGTTCTTGAGCTTTAATTTCCATAACATCATCTGTATTGTTTCTAGGAATTGCAAAATTTGATAATAGGCTTAAGGAGATTAAAGCTATTGCTAATGTCCATGTTGCTTTTTCTAGAAAATCTGTAGTTTTTTTTGCTCCCATAATCTGACTTGCTCCACCTCCTCCGAAAGAAGAAGATAATCCGCCTCCTTTTGGATTTTGAACTAAAACTACCAAGACTAATAAAACAGAAGTTATAATAATGAGTATTGCAAAAATTGTATACATTTTTAATTTTCTTTAAGTTGGTTAATTAATTTAATTTGGTCTGCAAAGTAACTACTTTTTTGCGGATATTTCAAACTTAGTTTCTGATATGCTAAAATAGCTTTCTCATAATGTTTTTGTTTCTTATATACTTTCGCTAATGTTTCTGTAATAAGATCTTGATTTTCTAATATGCTTTTTTTAGCAGTTTCTGATGGCTTAAAAAAGTTTTGTTTTTTATTTTTAGATATTTTAGGTTGTGTTTGAAGAAAAACATCAATTATTTTGTGAGAATTAGTATTTTTTGATCGATTTATTTTTTTTGCCTGAACTATTGAAATCCAATCCATAAATGAATGATATTCATTATTTTCAATTCTTGTTGTTTTAACTTCTTTTTTTATGGGCTCTTCGAGAATAAGTTCATATAGTATTTTTCTATTCCCAGCATGAGATGCTGTTTTTCTTAATTGAGTCTTAAATCGTATACTATCTATGTTCTTTAATCCTTTGCAGTAAAGTAATTGTCCTGTTTGAAAATATGGAAATTCTTTAATAATATTATGTATTTTATTAAGCCCGTCATTATCTATTAATGATGGATTTTCTATTAAGGTATTTATGTTATATTGATTTACCAATTTACAACAGCTTTATTAAAAATATCTTCAATTAATTCAGTGCTTATTTCTTCAATTAGGAGATTCTCAATTTCAGAGAAATTTTGTGAGCTTTCATAGTCTCTATATCTTGAAAATGTATGCTCAAAATTAAATTCATTGTTATATGAGTTTTTGAAATTAACCTTAATAGAAATGGTTAATCTATTTTGCCCAGCAGTTTCATTCGATTGAATTGCTATTGGTTTTATTTCATATTTTATAATTTCTCCCGTAAAGTTTAAATCACCATTGTTTTGCGCTATTATAAGATTTGTTTGTGTTGTGAAAAAGTCTTTAAGTCTCTCAGATAGAACTTGACTTAGTGTTGGCTGTTTGGTTGGTGCCGAGTTAATAAAATAGTCAACAGAAACTGTTTCAGCATTTTTGGGTATAGAGGCACCATTAAAGGAATAAATTCCGCATGAAAACAAGAGGATAGAGAAAAAATAAAATATAATATTAGGTTTATTCATTATTTTACAGTTCAAATTCTTTTAATTTTCTATATAATGTTCTTTCAGAGATCCCTAATTCTTTAGCTGCATCTTTTCTTCTGTCTTTATGCTTGCTAAGAGCTTTAATAATTAGTTTCTTTTCTTGTTGCATTAAAGATAATGTTTCTTCAATTTCAATAGTCTGTTCATTTTTATATGTTTCATCTTTTTTGTCTTCTTTGTCTTCTTTAATATCATTAAATATAGCTAAGTTTGATTTTTCTAAAGAGTTATTTGATGATTCAGTTATTAGGTTATGAGTTATTTTTTTTAGTTCATTAAGATCATTTTTCATGTCAAATAGAACTTTGTAAAGAATCTCTCTTTCTGATAAATCTGCTTTAGATTTATCTTTGAAGAGTGTTGGAATATTTGAGTTTTTTTCTGGCAAATGAGATTCTAGTGTTAAAGCATTTACATCTCTATTTTTTTCAATTATAGAGATTTGAGCAACAAAGTTCTTTAATTGTCTAATATTTCCTGGCCAATTATAATTATTTAATGCATGTATTGCATCTTCACTTAGTTTTACGGGTTGAGTTTTATATTTATCAGCAAAGTCAGCAGCAAATTTCCTAAATAACAGATAAATGTCGTCTCCTCTATCTCTTAAGGGTGGTAAATGAATACTAATTGTATTTAATCTATAATATAAATCTTCTCGAAACTTACCTTTTTTTACTAGGTCTAACATATTTA
>JAAZYM010000007.1 GCA_014239655.1 Flavobacteriales bacterium
AATGGTTCTTATTATATCGAATTCTTAACAGAAGAATTATTAAAGAGTTACGATATAAAAAACAATAATAGCAATACAAAAAATACAGATACTGATAATACAGCTGAACAAATTAAAATAAAATCACACTACTATAAAGAAGATTTAAAAAAAGTTAAACATCTAGGTTCTATAGCAGGATTACCTCCATTTCTTAGAGGACCATATAGTACGATGTATGTAAACAGGACTTGGACAATTCGTCAATACGCAGGTTTCTCTACTGCTAAAGAATCTAATCTCTTTTATAAAAAGAACCTTAAAGCTGGACAAAAAGGACTCTCTGTAGCATTTGACTTAGCAACTCACAGAGGATATGATTCAGATCATCCTAGAGTTGAAGGTGATGTAGGAATGGCTGGTGTAGCAATTGACACAGTAGAGGACATTAAGCTGCTTTTTGATGGAATCAAACTAGATGAAACATCAGTATCGATGACTATGAATGGTGCTGTCTTGCCAATATTAGCTTTTTATATCGTAGCAGCCCAAGAACAAGGTGTTAGTTTAAATAAACTAAGAGGAACAATCCAAAATGATATTCTAAAAGAATTTATGGTTAGAAATACATATATATACCCTCCAAATAATTCCATGAGGATCATTAGAGATATATTCCAATTTACAGCTAAAAGAATGAAGAGTTTTAATAGCATCTCCATTTCAGGATATCACATTCAGGAAGCTGGTGCAACTGCAGATATAGAATTAGCATTCACATTAGCTAATGGATTATAATACATTAGAAATGGATTAAAATCTGGAATGGAAATTGATGACTTTGCACCTAGATTATCATTTTTTTGGGGAATAGGAATGAATTATTTTATGGAAATAGCAAAACTACGAGCAGGCAGAATATTATGGGCTAGAATTGTTAAAGATTTTAATCCTAAAAACAACAAATCCATGTCTCTTAGAACACATTGTCAAACAAGTGGATGGACATTAACTGAACAAGATCCTTTTAACAATATCACAAGAACATGTATTGAGGCAATGGCAGCAATTATGGGAGGAACACAAAGTCTCCATACTAATGCTCTTGATGAAGCCATAGCATTACCAACAGATTTCTCAGCTAAAATAGCTAGAGATACACAAATATATCTTAGAGATGAAATAGGTATATGTGACACAGTAGATCCATGGGGAGGATCATACTATATTGAAAAATTAACCCATGATATTTGTGAAAAAGCTTGGGAACACATTACAGAGATTGAAGAATTAGGTGGTATGGAAAAAGCTATAGAAAAAGGAATACCTAAAATAAAAATTGAACAAGCAGCTGCTAGAAAACAAGCAAGGATTGACAGCAGAAAAGACCTAATAATAGGATTAAACACTAACATAATCAATGACCAAGAAAAAGAAATAGATTTATTAGAAATCAATAACCAAACTGTTCGCGAATCACAAATAAAACTATTAAAGAGAATTAAAAAAGAAAGAAATCAAAAAAATATTAATTTAGCTTTAGATAATATTACTAAAGCCTGTAAAAACAATTCTGGTAATCTTTTAGAATTAGCAATCATTGCTGCAAAAGAGAGAGCAACACTAGGAGAAATTTCAATGGCTTGTGAAAAAATATATGGAAGATACAAGGCAAACAACCAAATAATATCTGGAATTTATAAGATGGAAATAGACGACAATAAAAGTTTTCAGGAAGCCAAAATACTATCTGATAAATTTGCTGAGACAAAAGGAAGAAGACCAAGAATTATGATTGCAAAGATGGGTCAAGACGGACATGATAGAGGAGCAAAAGTTGTTGCTACTTCTTTTGCAGATTTAGGTTTTGATGTTGATATTGCCCCTCTATTTCAAACTCCAGAAGAAGTTGCTAAACAAGCATTTGAAAATGATGTTCATGTATTAGGAATATCTTCATTAGCAGCAGGACACAAAACACTTATTCCTCGTCTGATTGAACTATTAAATCAACACGAAAACAATATCCTAATAATTGCTGGAGGAGTAATACCAAAGAAAGATTATGACTATCTATTTGAAAAAGGTGTTCATGATATATTTGGACCTGGAACGGTCATTGCTAACTCAGCAATATCTATCTTAAAGAAACTGTTAAAACCCTAATTACTTAATTTATATCTGAGACCAAAGTAAATCTTTCTTCCCATTACAGGAGCCCAAATTAAAGAAGCATCAAATAATTAAGAATTTGGATTATCATAATCTAATATTGGATTCTCTTGCGTATAACTTAGTAGATTCTCTGCGCCAATATAAAAATCAAAATTGTTTACCTTTTTTGTTACCTGACAATTTATTAAAGAAAAAGAATCTGAATATTCAGCATCTATTAACTCATGCATTGGTATTCTTGACTTACCAATATAATTCCAAGTAGCATCAAACAACCAATCTGCATCTCTATTAGAATAAGCTAAATTAATTAAAGCTCTGTCTTTTGGAAGTAAAGGAGTCTCTAATAAAGAAGAAAAATCATAGGTTGGACCACCCAAATATGAAGTTTTAGAATTATTAATCTTATATGCTAATTTAACATCAAAACGATTAAATAATTCATAAGAAAGATCAAATTGAATTGCATTAGAAAAAGAACTATAATTAGGAATATCTGACAAATTAGTAAAAGTAAGTATACCTTGATCTTCAATATCAACTACTATCTGATTTTCAAAATCAGTTCTATAAAAGTCTATATTAAAAGTTCCTTCTCTGTCATTTAAATAAAAACAATGAGTTAAATTAATCCCATAGTTCCATGCTATTTCTGGCAACAAATTAGTATCTATTGAAATATTGCGATTTGAAGCTAAAAGAAATATATTGTCAGACAAAAAATTTGATATTCTTAATGCACGTCCTCCTGATATCCTAATTGCAGTTGATTCATTTGGATTATATTTTATGTTTATTCTAGGAATCGCATAAATTTTATCTGTTTTATTATAATAATCTGCTCTCATCCCTAGATTCAAACTAATAAGCTCATCCCATTTATAATTATATTCAGAATATATTCCTGGAATTATATCTGTCCTATTCTCATGATAAACCTCTTCACTATACAGTGTTATAGCTACAGGACCTGTAGGTAAATAGAGTTTCTCTAAATCATTATTAAAATTATCCGCATAAAAGCTTAAACCATAATATAATTTATCTTTTTTTTCTGTAAAAAATGTTTGTCCCATAATATTAAGATATGCAGACTTTTGCAAACCTTCATAAATATTAGCCCCATACTGTGTATACATCTCATGTAATCTAAATGAGGTTTGTATCCCAACACTTTTTCCAGGTTTTTTTGGCATCCTAAACCCAGTTTTTGAAGAGAACTCAATTAATCGATTGTTTATCTCTACCTCATATGGGATTGCAACAGAATCGATAGTCCCTCCTTCTCTTTCTTCAATAAATCCTCTAACAAAAAATTGAGCTCCTATTTTTTCACCTTCATATTTCCATCTATTAAGAATATTAAATTGATTAGTATTCGGCATGTCTAAGAAAAGATCATCATTATTATCAATATCAGCTCCATAATATGAATGATGTAGAAAAAGGTTAGATTTCCATTTGCCATTTCTTTTTACTAATCTTAGATTATTTTCAATTTTTCCCTCAGCATTTCCATATATATTATAATAAATATAGTCTGAACAATTAGGTTTAAAATATTCAAGATTTATTTGACCAGTAAAAGATTCAAATCCATTAACAACAGAACCTACCCCTTTTATAATATGAATAGATTCAATATATGGCCCAGGTGTATAATGTAAGCCAAATGAAGATGACAACCCTCTGATTAAAGGCATGTTTTCTTGTGTTATTTGTGTATAAACACCATCAAGACCTAACATTTTAATCTTCTTTACTCCAGATACCCCATCATTATAGGACACATCAACTGTTGCATTAGTTTCAAAGCTTTCAGACAAATTACAACATGCTGCCTTCTCTAGTTCTTGAGTATTTAGTGTCTGGACATTTAATGTTCCTATAGTTGAAAATCTAGAGCTGTTCTGTTTACCTTTAATATCAACCTCATCTAATTCTAAGGATGATTCTAGATAAAAAATATATTCTCCATCTAAAACTTCCTTTTCTGACACCTCATATCCAATAAAAGAAACTAGAAGAGTTGCAGGAAATGAAGGTGCTTCCTCTATAGAATAAACTCCATCTTTATCAGTTACTGTACCAACTGTAGTGTTTTCCCAGTATACGTTTGCTCCAATAATTGGAGCAACACGATTATCTGAAGTTTTTTCTAAAACCTTGCCTGTTATGTTCTGTGCTGTAGTCTCTATATTAAAACAAACTACAATTAATAATATTATTATATTTTTCATGCTTTCTTAATTTAAATTAAACCTATACTTATTACATCATCAGATGTAAAGCATATCCTATATTAAGAAAGTTTGCAACTTAGATAAAATTAATTTTCTAGTTAATGGGGGTGGTTGCTTATATAAAAGATTAGTTCTAGAAGATAGTAGTTTATTAAACTTTATAAATGAATTACTTATTAAATCTATACTTTGTTTTTCGAAGCTATCATCTTCACTAATTACAGTATAGAAAAAATATTGTAAAATTGAAGATTCTTTATCACATGCATCCTTAAAAGAGGAGCAACACTCAACAATCTCTTCAACAGAACAACATGATTCAGAGATAACTTCTGAAATACACTGATCTAGTATGTCTTCATGACAAGCTAACTGACTATTACCAAAAGAAATAATACTATTCTCATGACATGTTATCTTAGAGATATTAACTCCTATGCTAAGAAACAATACTATAGAAGCTAGTAAATAAGTGGCAATATTTTGTGATTTTCTTTTCATTTACACTGTAAATATACGTATTCTCTAATTAATCAAAATCTGTTAAGGTACTAACAATGATATCA
>JAAZYM010000017.1 GCA_014239655.1 Flavobacteriales bacterium
ACTTCATTATCTATTTGTTCTTGTTTTTTCTTTAATTCTTTTGTTTCTTGAGCTGAAGCTGATTTTAGTTTTTCTCTAATAGGAGCAATATCTTTTTGTTTATTATTAATAAAATTCAAGTATTTGTAGAATGGAGTGTTTTCTTTTGAATTTACGAATGACATATTGCCAATAAGGTCGTTTAGTGAAGTTTTGAATTTAAATCTTTGTTCAGAAATAATTATATCAAACCATTTCTGTTCAGGCAGAACAACAAGATACATTCCTCCTTCAAGACTTTCTTTTCCGGAAAACATAAATTTACCATTTTTAGCCATTGCTGTATCTTTAGCATATTGCTTGCCTCCGAAATAATATGCTAAAATGATTTCAGAATCTTGAAGTCCTGCTATTTCACCTTCTATTTTATATCCGTTATTAGAAAATGATTGGGCAGATGAGTTTGAAAAAACGAATGTTGTTAATGTTATTAATAAAATTAATTTTCTCATAGAATTTAAATTTTTACAAAATTAAAAATCATAATCAAATGATGATAGTCTATTTTTTATTTTTAATAAAACCATCTAAGAAAACAATAAATAGTATGACTGAGCTACCAATATAGAATGATAAATTCATTATTTCTGTCTCGTTAAAAATTATCAAGCCAATAATTATGCTATATATAGGCTCTAAATTAATAGCCATAATTAAAGCATAAGGAGTGATGTGTCTCATTATTTCTGTCATCCATACAAATATACCAGCGGTACATATGGTTCCTAGAAGTATTAGATAGATAAAATCGTTTAATGATATTGTTGTGGTAAATACACTAAAATCACCAATTAAAATAAAATATAAGCTTATTATTATTACACCTCCAAGCATTTCAACCATTGTTATTTTAGCTGCATCTACCTTATTTATATATTTTCCATTAAACATTGTAAACAAGGTTCCTAAGAATGCACTAGCTATACCATAAACATAACCTAGAAAGTAATTAATGTCGGTATTTTCGGGTCTTTCATAAAGCATAAGTGTTAAGGTGACGAATACGATTATTCCAAATATTAATTCATATCCTAATAACTTTCTTTTAAAAAAGAGTGGTTCTAAGAATGCTGAGAATAATGATGCGGTTGCCAGACATATTACTGCTACGGAGATATTTGACACCTTAATAGCACCAAAGAAGAAGAACCAATGTAATGCTACAATTGCACCAATTCCTAATAGTGGTAGAATATCTTTCTTTTTGATTGTCTTTATTTGTTTCTTTATAAAAAGAAAAATAAATAAAGCGATAAATGCGATAAGCATTCTATACCAAACTAGGTAGGGGGTTTCTAATGTGATTAATTTACCAAGGACTCCAGTAAAACCCAAGAAGATCACCATTATGTGAAGTGAAATTAATTTATTCTTTCGAAGTATTTGGTACATTATTTAAATTAATAAATTTGTGTAAAAATACAACTACAATATGAAAATGATTATCTCTCCTGCAAAGAAATTAAATGAAGAAAAATGTGATGTTAAAGCAGTTACTAAAATCTCTTTTAATAAAGATTCTCAATGTCTAATTAATGAGCTGAAGACATATTCAGTAGATAATTTAATGTCATTAATGAATGTTAGTCAATCTATAGCTAATCTTAATCAGGAGAGGTATAATAATTGGTCATATCCATTTAAGGAGTCTTTATCAAAGCCTGCAGTTTTTATGTTTGATGGTGCAGTGTATAACGCTCTTGATATATCATCACTAGATGATAAGGATATTGCTTATGCACAAGATAATCTTAGGGTTTTATCAGGATTGTACGGTTTATTGAGGCCTCTAGATTTGATTATGCCGTATAGATTGGAAATGGGTACTAAGATTAATGTTAATGGTTATAGTAATTTATATGCTTTTTGGGGAGAAAAGATTACAAAGCTTTTAGAAGAAGATGTGAAGGAAGATGAAGTGCTTATTAATCTTGCATCTAATGAATATAGTAAAGCTGTAGATTTAAAGAAGTTTAAAAATGTTATTACTCCCGTATTTAAAGATTTTAAGAATGGTAAATCTAAGGTTATTTCATTTTTTGCAAAAAAAGCGAGAGGAGCTTTTGTGCGGTATGTTATTAAGAATAAGCCAAAATCTATTGATGATTTAACTCTGTTTGATGATTTAGGATATGTCTTCAGTCAATATGATTCTAATAATCAGCTTGTATTCACTAGATAATAGGTTCGCATAAGATAAATTTAATTTGTATTTTGTATGCCCTTATTGTTTTCTTATATTTACCATAAACTTCTAAAGTAAATCATTATGAGAAAAAGTTATTTTATTTTATTTACACTATTATTTATAGGACTAACTAATATTAATGCTCAAACACCTCCCTGTAATTTAACCGGAGGAAGTGTGTATATTGATAATTCAGCTAATCCATCGATGATGAATGCATCTGTTAATGGTATGTCTATGTATGATTATGTTTGGACTGA
>JAAZYM010000032.1 GCA_014239655.1 Flavobacteriales bacterium
ATCTTTTTAACACCTGCATTATAGAACCTTTCAATAGTACCTAACCAAAGATCTATATCTGCATTAAGAGGATTTTTTACAAAAACAGGAATATCAACCCCTCGCAAAGATTCTGCTATATCTTGGATAGCAAAAGGATTTCCTGTTGTTCGTGCTCCGATCCAGAGCATATCAATATTATACTTTAATACTTGTTCAACATGTTTTGGCTTAGCTACCTCTGTAATAACCTTAAGACCAGTTTCTTCCTTAACGTTTTTCAACCATTCCAAAGCAGGCGTTCCAACACCTTCAAAGCTATTAGGACGTGTTCTTGGTTTCCATATACCGGCTCGAAAAATACTTGTATTAGTTTTTTTTAACTCAATAGCTGTAGCAAGCATTTGCTCATTAGACTCAGCACTACATGGACCAGCAATTAATAAAGGTTTTACTGAATCATGAATATACGATGACAATCTATCTAATTTTATTTTCATTCTACTTAAACAAGATCTTTTTCTCTATAGAACCATCTATGTATCTAAATATTAAAACCCCATCTGTTTGTGAAGTAACCTCTTTTCCAAAAAGATCATATATCTTACATATTGATCTATTTGTAGATACTATATTAAAAACAGATGAAGAATTATTATTCACTATAACTGTTCCTGTCATTCCATTTGCAGCATGACTACCAACTGAACAATCATACTCATAAGTTCCAGCAATAGTAAAAACATGAGAGTACATATCAACATCGTTAGTAGATGTTGACGAGAAAGACTCTGGATTGTTATAACTAATACCTGTCATAGTATTAATGTCAAAATTTACATTATGCAATCCACCATCATTAACCCAATGAACTGTATCGCCTACATTAATAGTTAAAATCTGTGGTGTGTAATAGAAATTACCAGAATTAATAGTATACGATGTCTGCGCATTTAAATTGATTAGAAAAACAGCAGACAATAGAGTAAAAAAATATTTTTTCATGATTAAGACTTTAAATTATTGTCTTGTTTTTTTGAAAATTAAAGATATGGAATTAACACAATGGCGAACATTTTTTTTGGTTAATTTTTCACCTTCAAAAACATGACCCAGATGACCACCACATTTAGAACAACATATCTCTGTTCTTTTATATCCTAACTTATAATCTGAATACCTTGTGATTGCCCCTTTTATCTGGTCATCAAAAGCAGGCCAACCACAATTTGATTCAAATTTATTTACTGATTTATATAATGGATTATCACAAGCCTTACAATGATACGTTCCTTCCTCAAAATGTGAATTGTACTTTCCAGTATAAGGGTACTCTGTTCCTTTATCTACAATTACATTCCTTTCTTTAGAATTTAAATTTTTAAAGTAATCTATCTTATTACTTTGACAAAACACATTAATTGGTGTTAAGTAAACAAATAGTATAACGTATAACACTCTCATTATCTAGAAATAAAATGCTCATTAAAAAAATCCAAATGCTCAAAGACAGACTTATTCCAATATTGCCAATTATGCTTACCTTCTTTAATATTATAAATATGTTCTATGTTATAATTAAGCAGTTTATTATGAAAAGCATTATTTACATCAAAAAAGAAATCATCTTTTCCACAATCAAAAATTATATTAATATCTACCCTATTAAGATTCTCAATCAGATTAATTACTGTATTTTTTTTCCAATTTTCAGGATTTTTTTTGATAGTCCCTATTCTATCAGAGATATTCCACTCCCTATGAAAGGGTCTAATATCTAAACCACCACTCATACTTCCAGCTGAACCAAATAGATTAGGATTTCTAAAGGCTAAATAAAACGCGCCATGACCTCCCATACTAAGACCAGTGATGGCTCTTCCCTCTCTTTCTTTAGATGTAGAGTATAATGAATCAATATATGGAATTAACTCTCTTACTATATATGATTCATACTGAAAATCACTATCTATAGGACTATCAAAATACCAACTATTATAACCCCCATCGGGACAAACAATCATAATATCATTATTATCACAAAAATCTCCAAGACCTTTTACCTTAGATGTCCAGTCTGTATAATCTCCATAAGCACCATGAAGAAGATAAACAACTGGCATCTTATCTAATTCTTGATAACTATCTGGTTTGATAATAATATTATTAATAGAAATACCCATAGATTCACTCAATACTGACAATGTATCTAATTTAGAAGCATCTGCCTGAAAAGAAATAAATATTAATAAAATTAGTATATAGACTTTCTTAATCATTAAACAGTTAAAAAACCAAAACGTATTAATAAATAAACAATAGTAAGCCCTAGAAAGAAGGTGTAAAGAAAAATTTTTAAGTTTCTGCTCATAAAATATTTAAAAAATATTATTGAAAAATAAAATTAATAAATTAATTATATTTGAATCAATAATTAAAGATCTTAAATCATGAAAAAATATTTACTTATTCTACTTTCAATTCCCCTCTTTAGTTTCTCACAAATCAACTGCGATACAGTAATGGTTGATCCAGCAGGAACAGAATACACACACACAAGAACTAGAGGATATTGGTTTAGAGCAAATTCATCATTTACAATATCAGCTGTTAAAGCAGGTGAAGGGAATTCTTTAGGAGTAAATGCAACTCATCAATCTATTGAGATAATTCAATTTACTAATTTAAATTTATTTTCAGATACAATTCCATTAGGTTATAATGATATAATTGCAGGACTAACAAACCCACATACAAGTCTGTTTCATGCACAAAACGTGCCATTAGGATGGGTTACATGTAATGTTCCTATAATACAGAACAGATACTATGCAATATTAGGAGCTAAAAACAACGCTGTCGTCCCTGGAATTGGAACTGATATGTATAATTCAACTCTATCTAGTGGAAGTGGAATAACAAAGCTTATGCTAAATGGTGACTCTACAGTATTTTGGAGAGCTGCTATCCAAGAATCACTAGCTGATGGCTCTGGAAGTAGTGGCCAGTTCTTTCATGATGGACCACATTCTCAAGGAAGAATTCATACACTAATCTGTACTGGCTCTACTAATATTAAAGAAATTACAACAGACAAAGAATTAGTAAAGATTGTAGATCAATTAGGAAGAGAAACCAAAAGTAAAAGTAATTATCCCCTATTTTACATTTACAATGACGGGACTACTGAAAAAAGAATTGTAGTTGAATAACTACTAACTTTCTTTAACTTTTTGTATTGCCTTCTCAGCAGTATGTAGAATATCATCCATTTCTAATGATTCAAATTTAATTGGATCTCCAAATGTAATACTACAATTATACGGTAAGATCACATTCTTTCCTTTAGGAAGTGTCTTATAAATATTATCTAAATAAACTGGAATCACATCTACTTCTGGATTTCTTTGAATCAAATAACCCAAACCCCTTTTAAAGTTACTCATTATTCCTGGAATACCCCTTGACCCTTCAGGATAAAGTATCAAGGATCTAGCTTTCTTTAGCATTTTATCCATTGAATCTATCGGATCATTTTCTGAGTCAGTTCGATCTCTTTTAATTAGCGTTGCATTAACTAGATACCTCATTAGAATCTTTTTAAACAAACTGCCTCCGAAGAAATCTCTAGCTGCAATTGGATGAACCCTATGAATATATCTAGATGGAATCGCACTCATAAGAGCCATAGTATCCATATGACTATTATGATTCGCAATAAGAATAAACTGTTTTTTATCTCTTAAGGACTCATTATTATAATATTTTAACCCTATAAAAATTCTCAAAAAATTCCTCCATAGAAAACTATATATAAATATTAATAATAATTTTTTAATCATGTTATTATAATAAAATATATAAGATGGAAAAATGGTGAAGCAGTAGTAGAGAGGCTATCTACTCTATCTAATATACCTCCATGTCCTGGAATTGCAGTACTCATATCTTTTACACCAAAATCTCTCTTGACAGCAGACATAATTGAATCTCCCATAAATCCTAAAACAGCAATTGAACTACTTATAAATATTAATTGCCAAGGATTAAGAGGCGTCAGAAACCCCATAAAATATCCAATAATAGTAGTAGAAATTACACCACCTATAAATCCTTCCCAAGTCTTATTTGGACTAACCCTTGGCAAAATCTTATGTTTACCAAAAGCCTTACCCCATACAAATTGCATAATATCATTAGCTTCAGTTATAAAAATCAAAAATAAAAGTAATGCCTTACCAGAAACACCATTAGAATTCATTTCAGGGAAATTAATAAGTAATGCTAAATGACTAATCCCAAAGACACCTAACATCAATGATGTAGGAAGAATACACATTGAACGAATAATATCTTTAGTTTCTCCAGTTAAAACTAATAGGAAAGGAATTATGATAAACATAAATACTGGAATAAATATCAATAATAGAGTATAATATCCTTTAAAAGCAAGAAAATATTGAATAGGTATACACAGATAACATACAAATAAAACTGATCGATCCATTTATCTTAAATCTAACAAAGAATATATCTCTCTTAGAGTAAGAAAAGAAAGAAAGCCTAAAGCAAAATACGTGACAATAGGATTAATGGTAGATGCAAAAAGAAAAATAAAACACATGACCCACCAAGATCGAGTTCTAACTTGCATCTCATCTACTAGTTTACTTGGAGCAATCATCTTCCATACCCAAAAAAGCAATGTTGCAAAAACTAAAATCATTAAGATAATGGCAATTACCCATTGTATCTCTGGATTTAAGTCAATAGAATCAATAATTTTTCTCATCTTTTAATTGATTTAGTTATACGAAGTAATGAACTTATAAACATCATTATCATAGCAATAATGAATAAATAATCTATATATCTTAATATTGAATCAGAGAAAAACAAAGCAATACAAATCAAACCTACTAATAATGCTCTATCGCTCTTACCCATTGGGCCATCATATCTTCTTTCCCCAGAGATAATCTTAGCTAACAAACCACAAAACTCATTAATTACCGATAATAATAAAAAACCAATCACATACTCTAGAGTAATTCCTTCAAAATATATAAAAGGAAAATAAATAGCAATATCTGATAAAATATCACCAACTTCATTTAAAATCTCTCCTGTCTTAGATTGTAGATTATATTTTTTAGCCATCATACCATCTAAAGCATTTAACATCATACGAAACAACAACCCTAAAGCAACAAACAAATAGAAAAGACTATTCTCCTGCGCCAACAACAATATATACCCAATCAATACAGAAAACAAGACAGAAAATACTGTTATATGATTAGGAGAGATACCAATCCTTCTAAATAGCATAAGTATTGGATTAAGAAGTTGCTGAAATTTTGGCTTTAATTTATATACTGATATCATAATCTAACTTTATTAAATGGATCCCAATCATACGTCTTACGCCTTGCCTTTTTAGTAAAAATTCCTTCTTTATAAAAATAAAGAATTTCTGCGCCAATAACATCAAATCTCCTATACATTAACTCATGATCTAACCAGGTATGAAAAAAATCATCATAATTATCTTCTATATCATTAACATCAAATGAATACTTACCATATTTATAAGAAGATTTTTCAAAGATTCTCATTAGATGAGTTGCTTGATTTTCAATAATAACTCCAATTTCTAAATCAGTATCATCTGATAATGGCTGTAGTGACACTTCACTAAAATCAAATAATATCTGACCATATTTCACCCTGCTTAGAAAAGGCAACTTATCTGCTCCTATTCTAGCTGCTCTTTCCTGAATAGGGCTCCTATCATAAATAATTCTTCGAATATTTTTCTTGCCATTTAACTCAATATATCTATTCAAAACATATCAACCAATGATATAACATAAGAAGTTAACTTCTTTATAACTATCTATCTCATAATTATCATAAAAAACAGAGAATTTATAGAGACTCTCATCCAAAGAGCTTCTCTGTTTATAATCAGGAATATATACATCCATTCCTTTATCACTAAAAAAATCTAATTGAATCTTTCTGTTTTTTTTTGAATCTCCAATACCATTCAAGATTACAAGCGCAATCTTTTCAGATTTTTCTACACTTGTTTGAATATAGCAATGATCTTTAGCAAAAGAATTTAAAACAAAAATTAATGATATTGTTAAAGAAAAAATCCTATTCATTTCACAAAAGTATATTAATCAATAAGAAATATTATGCCATGCATAATATCAATAATACAATTTATTGTCTAAGAATCTTCTTGACCTCTCCATTATCATATATATAAAACAATGGAGCATTTGGATAAGGATACACTTCTCTACCTAGCATATCGATCACCTTAATAAGCTTTTTATCTTTCTTAGAAGTGAAGTTTTCATTAAACAACTGGTTATTAACAATCCTAACACTATCCATTATAACATCTATATAAGGAACATCGTTAAAATTTGTCTGTACATCTCCTATATCCTCAACAATATTAAAACCACTTATTGTTATCCCAAATACTGGGTGTTTAGATGTAAATGGTGGTTTGTCAAAGTCTAAATATGTATTATCAACAAGGTTAATAAAAAACTGACATGTTCCGGTATTAGGACCAGAATTTGCCATTGATATTGTTTTCTGAACATTACTTAATGTACTATCAAATTCATCAGGTATTGGTGGTGGTGGTGGAGAAACATCACCTCCTTGAATCATAAAGTTCTTAATCACTCTATGAAATAAAGCCCCATCATAAAAACCAGTACTAACTAGATTTATAAAATTAGAAGCAGTTATTGGAACTAAGGAATCATATAATTCAACTCTAAAATCACCATAGTTAGTAAAAAAATCAACTTGAGTTTGTGCTTTAATATTAAAAGAACTGAAAAATAGGATTAAGATTATGAAAATACGCATATCAACAAATCTATAAAATTTATTTAAAAAAAAGAGGCCTAAAATCAGGCCTCTTTTAATATTTAACAAAATTTAACTATTGAACAATTATTTTTTTATTTGTAATACCGTGATTATCAGTAATCTCTAAAAAGTATACCCCACGAGCATTATCCCCTATACTAATCTGTTTGGTGTACTCTCCAACAAACTGATCCAGTGACTCTTCATAGATCACCTCTCCTACTATATTCAATACTCTAATGCCAAGGGTTTGTATCTCATCCGATAC
>JAAZYM010000015.1 GCA_014239655.1 Flavobacteriales bacterium
AAAAATAAATAAAGCTATCTTATGAGTTTTATTGAAGAATTAAAGAGAAGAAAAGTATTTAGAGTTGCTGCTTCTTATGCTATAGTTGCATTTATTATAATGCAACTAGTGGAAATCCTTTTTCCTATGTTTAATTTTCCTCAGTGGACGCAACAATTCACGGTCATTATTGTATTATTAGGATTCCCTATAGCTGTAATTTTAAGTTGGGTTTTTGATAAAACTCCACAAGGTTTTATCAAAACAGATCAAAATGTAACTCAAGAAGTAGATGGATTGAATATTAAGGTAGATAGGCGTCCCTTTTATTTACAAAAAAGAAATATCTTTCTAGTATTAGGTGTAGTTGGGGGAATTTTAATTGGTACTTATAGTAGTTCGACAATCTCAAAAAAAATTGATTCTAAGTCTATTGCAGTTTTGCCATTTGATAATTACAGTACTGCACCAGAAGATCAATATTTCTCAGATGGTATAACCGAAGTGATTATAGCTCATCTCGCAAAAATTAAAGACTTTACAGTTATTTCAAGAACATCAGTAATGGGTTATAAAGGAACTACTAAATCTTTAAAAGATATTGGTAAAGAGCTTGGAGTAGCACATATACTTGAAGGTAGCGTTCAACGTGCAGGTGATGAAATAAGAATAGTTAGTCAATTGATTGAAACTAAATCTGATAAACATTTATGGGCAGAAACTTATGATGAAAAATTAAAAAGTTTGTTTGCAGTTCAAAGTGATATAGCAAAAAAAATCGCTTTAGCTATGGAAACTGAAATATCAGGTGATGTTGAAAGAAGGATTGATGAAAGACCTACGGAAAGTTTAATTGCTTGGGATAATTATTTAAAAGGAATTGAATATAGTTATGTCAGTAACCGATTAGTTGACATTGAAAATTCACAAGAATATTTCGATAAAGCTTTTCAGCTTGATCCATATTTTGCATCAGCTTTAGCTAAATCAGCTTACCTTGATTTACAAATATATTGGTTAGGCTACGATCATATTCATTCAAGGATAAATAAAGCAAAATCTAAAATAGAACAAGCAACTGCTTTGAATTCATTATCACCAGAAGTATTAGAAGCTACTGGATATTATTATTATTATGCATACAGAGATTATTCAGAAGCTCTTAAATATTTTGATCAAGCTAAAAATCTAGAACCTGGAAATAGCAGTCACATTCAAAGTATAGGCTATATACTTAGAAGGCAGGGAAAAATTGAGGAATCATTATTAAACCTTCATAGAGCTTTAGAGACAAGTAAGAATGATGCATCTCTTGCGTTTCAAATAATGTTAACTTACGAACAAAGCAGAAAGTATAAAAAAGCTGAAGAAATGATTGATATAGCATTAAGGCTTTTTCCAGATAACCAAGTTAATTTAATGCAGAAAGCTTGGTTTAAATACTATGAGCACAAAAATTTAAGTTTGTTAGTTGATGAACTTATGATTTTGAGAAATAAGTATAAAGATGTTAATTATTGGATAACTTTTAATATTGCAGATGCTTTATTTCGTAATAGAAATTATAATCTTGTTATTGATGAAATAGAAAAGATTAAAGAGCCTTTTAATATTGGCCAAAATAATTATACACCTCATATCTTTATTATTGGAAGAGCTCAAGAATTAATGGGTATGGAGAAGAAGGCTAAAGTATCATATAATACTGCTGCAAGCTTGCTAGAAAAAAAATTATTATTAAATCCCCAAGATATTAGAATTATTTCTGATTTAGCATTAGTATATGCTTATTTAAATCGAAAAGAAGATGCAATTAGAATGATTGAATCAGCGATGATTGAAATACCAATTGAAAAAGATTATACTGATCATGGTGAATATTATGATAAAGAAATTGAAATCAATCTTGTTTTAGGTAATACTAATAAGGCTATCAAGATGATTGAAAGAAGTTCAAAAATTTTTGGTGGTTTAGGCTATTTTGATTTATTGCACCCTAAATGGGATTCTTTAAGAGATAATGTTCAATTTCAATCAATTTTAAATTCTTTAAGTTCTAATCTTTAATGTCTTTTTTTGAAGAATTAAAGCGTCGAAAAGTATTTAGAGTAGCAGCAACATATGCTGTAGTTGCTTGGATTCTTATGCAAATAGGAGAAGTTACTTTTCCTGCATTAAATATTCCTGAATGGGTTATGTCCACGTTAGTTGTAATCTTATTAGCTGGATTTCCAATAGCAGTAATATTTGCCTGGATATTCGATAAAACACCTCAAGGATACATTAAAACTGATGCTCCTTAAACTGAAAACATAGGTGGAATGAATGTTAAGGTGGATAATCGGCCATTTTATCTACAAAAAAGAAATATAATTCTAGTTTTAGGTCTTCTTATTGGTGTATTAATTGGTACATATAGTGGTGATTCATTTAAAGGATCAATTGATAATAAGTCTATTGCAGTTTTACCTTTTGATAACTATAGCACAGCT
>JAAZYM010000003.1 GCA_014239655.1 Flavobacteriales bacterium
AAAAATAACCAAATAGACTTTCAGATGTGCTGTCACATCCACGCTATAAATCAAAATAGCTGTACAGTCATTTTAGAAATTAACATGGAACTTAATCTAATGATGAAGATGATGGTTGAAAAACCAATTAATCTTTTTCTTAAAAAGCTTAGCAAGCAAATAAAGAAGATCTAAAGCAAAAATCTAATATTATTTTCACTGAATTTCTTTACTTTTTTATTATTAAAACGCAGATTTAATTTTCCCGAATCATCAACACCTACAATCCTTGCATTATTTTTCTTATTATTTATTTCAAAAGACAGATTCTTGTTTTTCTTATAAAGTAAAATATTATACTCCTTCAAGAAGTTAGTTTTTGTATTTAAAGATTTATATCTCTTTTCTAGACAAGACAAAAAATCTTCTTTAATTTGAGTTAAATCATTCTCAATATTATTTTCTAATGAGATAGACGTAGCTAAAGGAGAAAAAACATTAAAGGTCTTTTGATTAATATTTACACCCACTCCTAGCACAGAAGTATAAACAACAGTGTTTTTGACTAGATTTTCAACAATAAAGCCAGCAATTTTTTTATCATTAATCATTATATCATTAGGCCATTTAATCGAGACCCCTTCTTTAATATAAATAGATAAAAAATCAACTATTGCTAAAGAAATAATCACACTAAATTTAAATTGATCTTTTAGAGAAATTTTATGTTTTAACAAAACACTAATTAATAAGTTTTTACCCTTCTCACTCTCCCAAGATTTTGACTCTCTTCCCTTCCCTTTAGATTGATAGTCAGCAGTAACAACAACAGGAGCATCTATATTAGTTGATTTATATAGATCTAACAAAAATTTACTGGTAGAATCAATTTCATTTAATTTAATTTGATTCTTAATAAAAAAACTAGATAACATTTTAATAGAGTTATTAGTAGAAATGTGTAATTTTGCAAATGTAAAATTAACAATATTTATGTCAAAATTAGATCATAAAAAAAATGAACTCTTACAAGCAATAATTAAGAGCATTAAATCTATTAAAGGCAATAATATTGTTTCTCTTAATTTTACTGAGATAGAGAACAGTATCTGTGATTTTTTTATAATCTGTTCAGGAACATCAAATACACATGTTAAAGCAATACAAGAAAATGTTAAAAGAAAGGTTCAAAAAAGTATTAAACAGAAACCCTGGCATGTTGAAGAAGATGATGCTGCAAATTGGATCTTAATGGACTATTCAGGTATAATCCTACATATATTCCAAGAAGAAACAAGGATTTTCTATAGTCTTGAAGAATTATGGGGAGATGCAAAAATGATATCATATAAATAATTGGAAATGAAGAAAAATTTTAATAAACCCTCAAACAATAATCCAAAAATATTTAAATTCAATATTTACTGGATATATGCAGTGATTTTTATCTTCTTTATAGGATTACAATTCTTTAGTACTGACATCGCTAAGACAACCAATTTTAAAGACTTTAACACTAAGATGCTTCAGCAAGGAAAAGTTGAAAAAATCACAATTATTAATAAAGAAAAAGTCTTTATCTATATCAAAAAAGAATTCTTATCTGAAGAACAATTTAATAATGTAAATAAAAAACCTATTGGTAATTCCTTAAATCCAGGACCACATTTTTTCTTTGAGATTGGCTCTGTAGAAACCTTCAACCAAGACCTTAAAGATGCACAAAAAGACTTTGATTATGAAGACAAGATTTCACCAACCTATGAAACCAGAAAAGACGTATTTGGAGATATACTTGGATGGATTCTTCCATTAGTTTTTTTTATTGGAATTTGGATCTTTATTATGAGAAGAATGAGTGGTGGAGCTGGTGGAGCTGGCGGACAGATATTTAGTATTGGTAAGACAAAAGGGAAACTTGTTGATAAATCAAATATTAAAGTTACATTTAAAGATGTTGCAGGATTAGAAGAGGCTAAGGAAGAAATTAGTGAGATTGTAGATTTTCTAAAAAAACCAGAAAAATACACAAAACTTGGCGGGAAGATTCCTAGAGGAGCAATGTTAATAGGCCCTCCAGGAACAGGTAAAACATTACTTGCAAAAGCAGTTGCAGGAGAAGCTAAAGTTCCTTTCTTCTCTCTATCAGGATCTGATTTTGTAGAAATGTTTGTAGGTGTTGGTGCCTCTAGAGTTAGAGATCTTTTTAAACAAGCAAAAGAAAAAGCTCCTTCAATAATTTTTATTGATGAAATAGATGCAATTGGAAGAGCAAGAGGAAAAAATGCTATGACAGGAAGTAATGATGAAAGAGAGAATACGCTTAATCAACTTTTAACAGAAATGGATGGTTTTGGCACAAATACAGGAGTAATTGTTATGGCTGCTACTAATAGAGCTGACATTCTTGATAAAGCATTAACACGTGCTGGCAGGTTTGATAGACAAATTTTTGTTGACTTACCTGACTTAGCTGGAAGAAAAGAAATATTTGAGGTGCATCTAAAACCAATTAAACTATCAAAAAATATAGATGTAAACTTTCTTGCAAGACAAACTCCTGGATTCTCGGGTGCAGATATTGCCAATGTATGTAATGAAGCTGCTTTGATAGCTGCCAGAACATCTAAAAAGACTGTAGGAAAACAAGATTTCCTAGATGCTGTAGATAGAATTGTTGGTGGTTTAGAAAAAAAATCTAAGATCATTTCTCCAAATGAGAAAAAAACAATTGCATTCCATGAAGCAGGACATGCTACTATAAGTTGGATGTTAGAACATGCCTCCCCCTTAGTGAAGGTAACCATAGTTCCTAGAGGAAGATCATTAGGTGCTGCCTGGTATCTGCCAGAGGAACGTCAACTAACAACAACTGAACAAATGAAGGATGAAATATGTGCAGCCCTTGGAGGGAGAGCAGCTGAAAGCTTATTCTTCAATAAGATATCAACTGGTGCATTATCAGATCTAGAAAAAGTGACAAAACAAGCATATGCTATGGTTAGCATATACGGTCTTAGTCCAAAATTAGGTAACATTTCTTATTATGATTCAAGTGGCCAAAATAATGGCTTTACAAAACCATACTCTGAAGATAGAGCTAAACTAATAGACTCTGAAGTTAGTCAGCTTATAGAAGATCAGTACCAACGAGCACTAAAAGTTCTAAAAAATAATAAGAAAAAGGTAGAAGAATTAGCAAATGCTCTATTAACAAAAGAAGTAATTTTTAAAGCTAATCTTGAATCAATATTTGGTCTTAGAAAATGGAAATCATACCAAGAAGAACAACTCAACGAAATAGATAAAAAAGACGCAAATAAGAAATAGATTATTTCATATGAAAAATGATTGGTCTGTTGTTTTCTCAACTAATGATATTTTTAAAGCAGAAATAATTAAAAACATGTTAATCTCAAATAATATAGATGCAATTATTATGAATCAACAAGATTCATCATATCTATTTGGTACTGCAAAAATATATACCAAAAAAGATGATGCTGAACAAGCTAAAAAGATAATTTCAGGATGAATACAACTGAATTAAAAAACAGAGGAATATTTGGCCTTATTTTTGTGCTAATCCTATACTTTGGCACTTCCTATTCTAGTATGTTATGTTCAATACTATTTGCGGTTTTAGGACTTATTTGTTTATATGAGATGTGGCATTTAAGAGAAGGTAAAAGTAAAATATTAGCACTTGCATATGTATTGATTCCTTTCCTATCTATACAAGATCTAATTTGGAATTATCTCAGCTTCTCAATTTATGACACTCAAGTTTGGATGTCAGAATTTATTTTAAGCTTGCTTGTACTAACTTGGATATTTGACACTTTTGCTTTCTTAATAGGTGTTAAATATGGAAAACACAAAATAATACCATCAATCTCTCCCAAAAAATCATGGGAAGGATTCATAGGTGGCTTAATTTTTACATTTATAGCCTCTTCTATCTATTTTAGATGTTTTCTTGAGAACTCTATGGAAGAAACCTTAATATGGTCTTTAATATTAGCTATAACAATATCATTTACTGCATCATTAGGTGATTTTATTGAATCTGCATACAAACGACAAGCAGGAGTAAAAGATTCAGGAAACTTAATGCCAGGTCATGGCGGTGTATTAGATAGAATGGATTCTCTTATGATTTCAATGTTTATTTTAAATATCCTATTTAGATTATTGTCATGAAAATCCATAAAGAAGGACATAGCATCATAATAAATCAATTCATTCTGCTAATATTGATTGGAATAATATCAACATTTAATGATAAATTCCTTGAATATACACTCCCTATATTTTCTTTAATTATACTCTTCACTATTTACTTTTTTAGAATCCCAAAACGAGAATTCTCTATTAAAGATGGAAAAATATATTCTCCATGTGATGGAAAAGTAGTTGTAATAGAAGAAACAATTGAAAATGAATATTTTAAGGATAGCAGAATACAGATATCAATTTTTATGTCTCCTCTAAATATCCACAATAACCTCTACCCTATAAACGGAAAAATAGAATACACAAAATATCACCCTGGCAAATTTCTTGTTGCATGGAATCCAAAATCCTCATTAGAAAATGAAAGAAATTCTATTGTTGTAAATAACAATAAGATAAAAATTCTATGTAGACAAATTGCAGGAGCACTTGCAAGAAGAATAGTCTCATATGCAAAAGAAGATCAGAATATCAATGCAAGTAATGAACTAGGTTTTATAAAATTTGGATCAAGAGTTGATATCTTTCTACCAATAGGAACAAAGATTGATGCTAAATTAAATCAAAAAGTACAAGGAGGAATAAGCATTCTAGCAACCTATTAAAATCAAATTATTTTAATATATTTGTTTGGTAAACAAAACATTAAAAAATCATGAAAAAATTAACATCAATATTACTAGCAATATTCTTTATTGCTTCATACAATATGTCAGCACAAGATGTAGCTGCAGAAGACACAAAAAAAGCAACAACAGAAGTAGTTGAATGTGAAAGTCAAAAAACAAAATCAACTTGCTGCACAAAGAAAAAATCAAACGGATTTAACTTTAATAAATCTAATAGCTATGGGAAATCAAGCAGCTGTTCAAGTGCTTCCAAAAAATCAGCTTGCTGTGCAAAGAAAGAAGCCAAAAAATGTGGTGATTCATGCACAAAATCATGCTGCACAAAAAAAGAAGCTAAAAAATGTAGTGATGCTTGTACAAAATCATGCTGCACAAAGAGTGATGATTCTAAAGCAAGATATCAAGAAGCTGCTGAAAAAGTTAGAAAAGCTATTGCAAATAATGAAATTACTGCAGAACAAGGTGATCAAAGATTATCTAGATTAGCTGAAAGAAACAAAAAAGCAAGAAATTAAATTTATAGATTAACAAATTTTAAGCCACTAATAAACTAGTGGCTTTTTTTATACCATGGAATTCTTAGACAAACAAATTGAAAATTATATATCAGCTCATTCAGATAAAGAACCTCAAATACTTGCTGATCTAAATAGGGAGACATGGGCAAAAGTATTAATGCCAAGAATGCTCTCAGGTCATATTCAAGGAAGAGTACTTAGCCTTTTTAGCAATCTATTAAGACCATTAAATATTATTGAAATAGGAACTTATACTGGTTATTCGGCATTATGTCTTGCTGAAGGAATAAAAAAAGAAGGGGAGCTTCATACAATAGAAATAAATGAAGAACATGCATTAATTGCAGAAAAATACTTCAAGAAATCCAAATTTTCAAAGAATATCAAACAACATATTGGTAATGCCCTTGAAATTATTCCAAAGATTAACAAAAAATTCCAACTTGCTTTTATTGATGCAGACAAAGAAAATTACTCTAGGTATTTTGACTTAATAGTTGAAAAGATAGATGTTAATGGAATTATCATTGCAGACAATGTGCTATGGAGCGGTAAAGTAATTCAGAAAAATATGGATGATGAAACCAAAGCACTTAATAATTACAACAAGAAAGTTCTTAATGACTCTAGAGTAGAGAATATATTATTATCTGTCAGAGATGGACTAATGATATGTAGAAAAAAATAATTCTTCTGGCATGGTTGACTTTACAAATATCAAACAGGCGTTTTCAGACAAATCAAATAAAGATTTAAATAGAGCATTTGTATTATTTAAGACAATAAGTAATCCTAAGATATCATCAATATTAACTTCCTTAGTCAAGCTAGCATTATTATTCAGACTACCTATCTCCTACTTTATTAAAAACACCATCTACAAACACTTCTGCGGAGGAGAAACAATAGATGACAGTAAAAAAACGATAAATAAATTATGGAAATCCTCTATTGGAACTATACTTGATTATTCTGCTGAGGGTAAAAAATCAGAAGATGACTTTAATAAAGTACTCAAAGAGACACTACAAGTAATTAAAGAATCAGAGAATAACAAAAGAATCCCATTTATAGTATTTAAAGCAACAGGGCTAATACAATTTAGTGTTCTAGAGAAACTAAATACTAATAAGAAATTAAACAATATAGATCAAAATAAATTTAATGGATTCCTCGACAAAATATCTATTATATGTAATGCGGCAAAAGAATCAAATACACCGGTATTAATTGATGCTGAAGAAAGCTGGATCCAAGATGCAATAGACAATATTGTTCTTAATCTAATGAGAGCGTATAATAAAGAACATGTAATGATATATAATACATTACAATTCTATAGAGTTGATAGAATAAAATACTTAAATAAGCTACTAGAAATTTCAAGAGAAGAAAACTTCAAATTAGGATTAAAACTTGTAAGAGGTGCATATCATCAACAAGAAATAGAAAGAGCAAAGCAAAGAAAATACCCAATTCCAGTACATCTTAAAAAAGAAATGACTGATAGAGATTTTAATCTGTCATTAGAAATATGTATAGATAATATTAACAGAGTATCAATCTGTTCAGGAACTCATAATGAAGAAAGCTCCGCATTCCTTTTAGAACTCATGAAAGAGAAAGAAATAGAAAATAATGATAAAAGGATTTGCTCATCGCAATTACTTGGAATGAGTGACAATATCTCATACAATCTTTCTGCAGAAAATTATAATGTCAGCAAATATGTGCCATATGGACCAATCAGAGAAGTAATACCTTACCTTATTAGAAGAGCTGAGGAAAACAAATCAATATCAGGACAAATGAGTAGAGAACTCAAGAGCATTGTTAAAGAAAAAAATAGAAGAAAAAATAACTAATCACTACATACAGAATCCTCGTCTAAGACATTTATATTCAAAACACTAACAGATTGCTCAGTATAACAATATTCAAACAAAACCTCAAAATCTTTATCCTCTATTTTATTTTCAATTAAATAAAGCTGACATGGCTCCCTGTTTTTCTCACTCTTTGAGAAATTAACTTCACCACCATCCAAAACAGTTAAAAGCTTGAGCTTAGTAAGATCAAAATACACCAATTGACACTCCGATTTTAAAGAAAATGAGGTGCTATCAGAATATAAGTGATTAATCACCCTCTTGTCAAGACTAAAATAATCAACATAAGCATAAAAAGTAGTTTTTAATCTATTCTCAGGACCTAATGAAAGGAAAAATATACTAATCAAAGCACCAAAACCAAACAAAATTAATCTTCTTAACATTTCTATGATTTTTGATTTATATTTTTAACTCTAATCTTTCTAAAATCATCTTCTAACTTCATTTCAATTTTAACAAATCTATTAGGCAACAACCCTTCAGCTTTCTCAGGCCATTCAACAAAACAATATGAAGAACTAAATAAATATTCTTCGTATCCAATATCAAATATTTCATTCTTATTCTTTGTTCTATAAAAATCAAAATGAAAAACATACTTATCATTAAACCTCTTATATTGATTAACTATTGAAAATGTTGGACTGGCTACTACATCAACTACATCTAACACAGAACACAAATATTTAACTAAAGTTGTCTTCCCTACCCCCATATCTCCATATAAAAGGAATAAATTTGAATCAGAACCATCTATAATCTTCTTTGATATGTCAAATAGATCATTCTCATTTTTAGCAATAAAAATATGATTCATTATTTAGGCTCAAGTGTTATAACTGGCAGAAGCATTTCCTCTAATGAAACACCTCCATGTTGATATGTATTCTTATAAAAATTTACAAACTTGTTGTAATTGTTTTGATATACAAAATAGAGATTCTCTTTAGCAAAGATATACTTACTACTAATATTTTGTTTTGGAAGAAAGAATTTAGAAGGATCATCTACCTCAAAAACATCACTTGAATTATAATTTAGATTTTTACCATGTTTATACCTCAAATTTGGATTAACCCTTCTATCACCTATAACTTTTGATGGTTTATTAACATTAATAGTGCCATGATCAGTAGTAATAAGCAATTTTGCTCCTTGCTGCGAGATTTTAGTAATTATATCATTTAAAGGAGAATGATCAAACCAAGAAGATGTTAATGATCTATAAGCAGAATCATCATCAGCTAATTCTTTAATTACTTTCATTTCGGTTCTTGCATGAGAAAGCATATCTACAAAATTATAAACGATAACATTTAAATCATTATGCTTCATGTTATCAACTCTATTTATAACCTTCCTACCAAAATCTATATTTGTTATCTTTGTATATGAAGATTTGATATCATTATAACCTAACCTTTTTATCTGATCAATCAGAAAATCTTCCTCAAACATATTTTTTCCTCCTTCATCTTCATCATTTAACCATTTATCTGGATATTTCTCTTCAATTTCTGAAGGTCTAAGACCTGAAAATATTGAATTCCGCGAATATTGAGTAGAAGTTGGAAGTATACTCATGTACATTCCTTCTTCAACAATCCTAAATTTCTCTAAAACCTTACCTTCTATAACTTTCCATTGATCATATCTTAGATTATCAATCAATAACATATAAACTGGTGATGAAGAATCAAGAAGCGGAAAAACTTTCTCTTTCATCAAGTTATTAGATAATAAAGGGCTCTCAATATCATTAATCCATTTTTCGTAATTTTTCGAGACAAATCTGAAAAATTGTGAGTTTGCTTCACTTTTCTGCATTGAAATAATTTCATCAATACTATTATCATTTGATTTTGAAAGCTCCAATTCCCAATAAATAATTTTTTTATACACATCATACCATTCATCAAAAGTTAAATTAGATGATAATTGAAGTGAGATGTTTCTAAACTCTTGTTGATAGCCCTTAGTAATCTTTTCATCAACCAATCTTGATGATTCAAGGTTTTTCTTAATTGAAAGCAATATCTGATTAGGATTCACAGGTTTTATTAGATAATCTGAAATCCTTGATCCAATTGCTTCTTCCATAATACTTTCTTCTTCACTCTTAGTTATCATAATTACTGGAATATGACTATACTTATCCTTAATAATATTTAGAGTTTCAAGACCAGTTAATCCCGGCATGTTTTCATCCAAGAAAATCAAATTAAAATTATTATTATCAATAATATCTAAAGCTTCATCACCACTCTTAGCAGTAGTAAGATTATACCCTTTAGATTGTAAATAAATTATATGAGGCTTTAACAATTCTATTTCATCGTCAACCCAAAGTATATTATTCATATTTATAAATTTATTTTTATACAAAAATTAAAAAAAAACAGCTATTTTCGATTATGCATTCAAAAAAAAGAGCAAAAATAATTAACGACCCTATTTATGGATTCATAGAAATTGAAAAAGGTATAATAAATGAACTTATAAATCACAACTATTTCCAAAGACTTAGAAGAATCTCTCAACTCGGCCTTTCACACTTAGTGTATCCAGGAGCTCAACACACTAGGTTTCAGCATGCTCTAGGCTGTCTTCATCTAGCATCAAAGGTAATACAACAATTAGAATATAAAGGCCATAAAATAAATAATGAAGAAAAAGAAGCACTAAAAATTACTATTTTACTTCATGATATTGGTCACGGTCCATTTTCCCATGCATTAGAAAGAACACTTGTTGCAGATATTAGTCATGAAGACATGACTTTAATATATATGCATAAGTTAAACGAAGAATATAATGGAAAATTATCTTTAGCGATTAAAATATTTAACAATGAGTATAAAAAGAAATTCCTTCATCAGTTAGTCTCATCACAATTAGATATGGATAGATTAGACTATCTTAAAAGAGACAGTTTCTTTACTGGAGTAGCTGAAGGAAATATTGGGGCTGACAGAATAATAAGCATGTTAGATGTAAAAGATGACAACCTAGTAATCGAAGAAAAAGGAATATATTCAATAGAAAAATTCATTATTGCTAGAAGATTAATGTATTGGCAAGTATACTTACACAAAACCGTTTTGTCAGCTGAAAACATGCTCATTCAACTTCTAAATAGAGCAAAGTATCTTGTTAGAAACTCACATGATATATATACATCCGTAGACTTAAGGTTTTTTTTAGAACAAGACCTCTCTACAAATGATTTTAGAACTAATCCTGAATTATTAACTAATTTTTCAAGATTAGATGATTATGAAATCTATGCATGTCTCAAATACTGGACTCTTAACAAAGACTACGTTCTTTCAAATCTATCAAGAAAAATATTAGAAAGAAAAATACTAAAAATTAAAATCCAAAAAGATAAATTTAAAAAAGAGGATATACAAAAAAGAGTTCTAATAATGATGAAAGACAAAAATATTTCTAAAGATCAAGCTAATTATTTTATATTCACTAATAAAGTAAGTAATAGCCTCTATTCAACTGATAATTCCAATATTAAAATTCTATTTAAAAATGGTGAAATAAGAGATTTGTCTGAGTCATCTGATCAGTTTAATCTAAAAGCTCTTTCAAAGACAATAAATAAATATTTTTTATGTTCTCCAAAAGAATATATAGTTAATTAAAGATGTTAATTTTGTAATATGGACATTACAGTTGAAGAGATAGCTAAATTAATAGATGGAAAAGTTATTGGAAATTCAAGTAAAAAGATCTTTAGAATAGCAAAGATTGAAGATTGTAAAGAGGGCGATATTGGATTTATTTCAAACCCTAAATATGAAAAATTCATATATACCACTAAAGCTTCTTGTATAATTGTTAACGAGAGTTTTGACTGTAAAGATGAAATAAATCCCACTCTAATAACAGTTAAAGACTCTTATCTTGCCCTATCTACATTAAGTAATTTAATCAACAACAATCAGAAAGAAGTAAAAAAAACTATTTCATCAAAATCTATAATTGAAGAAAACACAAAATTAGCTTCAAATATTCATATCGGTCATTTCACATCAATTGGAGAAAATTGTGTTATTGAAGAGAATGTAACAATACTAAACAATTGTGTTATTGGAAATAATGTCACAATTAAAACTAATTCATTTATACATTCAAATGTAAATATTAATAACAACTCAAATATTGGGACAAATAACATTATCCATCCTGGTGCTGTTATTGGAGCTGATGGGTTTGGTTTTGCCCCGTCTGAAAAAACACTTAATAAAATCCAACAACTAGGTAATGTGATTACTAAAGATCATGTTGAGATAGGAGCTAACACTACAATTGATAGAGCAACATTAGGGTCAACAATAATAAATAGCGGAGTTAAATTAGACAATCTAATTCAAATAGGACACAATGTAGAAATAGGAAAGAATACTGCGATTGCAGGCTTAACAGCTATTGCAGGATCAACTAAGATAGGCGAAAACTGTTTAATTGGAGGACAATGCGCAATAACTGGACATATAAAGATTGGAAATAACGTAAAGATTGCTGGAAATAGCGGCATTGGATGTAATATTAGTGACAATCAAACAATTCAAGGAGAATATGCATTTAACAAACAAGATTTCCAAAGATCATATATATTATTTAAACGTTTACCTAAGATAGTTAAAAGAATAGATAGCATAGAAAAAGATCTTAAAAGATAATATGAAACAGCAGACAATCTGTAATGAAATCAGCATATCAGGCATAGGTATTCATTCAGGAGAAAAATCAACCATAACTTTATGCCCAAATAAAGAAAATTCTGGAATTGTTTTTCAAAGAATCGATCTTCCAAACAAACCCAAAGTAAAAGCATTATTTTCTAATGTATACTCAACCAATAGAAGCACTAACATTAGAAATAAAGAAGCAAAGATTTTAACAATTGAACATTTATTAGCATCTATTACTGGTGAACAAATAGATAATCTACTTATTAAAATTGATAATATCGAAGTACCAATATTAGATGGTTCATCATCTTTTTTTACAAAAATTATTAAAGAATCAGGTATTAAACAACAAAATGAGGAAAAAAAATATCTAGAAATTAAAAAAAAAATATTCTTTGAAGATAAAGAGTCTGGAGCTTCATACCTAGTAGAACCAGCAGAAAAGCTAATGTTAAATGTTAAATTAGATTACAAGTCAAGTTTTTTTAAAAATCAATTTGCAGAATTAGAAGATATTAATAAATTTGAAAACGAAATTTCTTCATGTAGAACATTTAGTTTATTACATGAGGTTGAAGGATTAATTAGAAAAGATCTAATTAAAGGAGGTAATCTAGATAATGCTGTAATTATTGTCGATGATTATATTAATGATGATTTTAAAAACTATTTAAAGAATAAATTAGGAGAAAAAAACATAACATTTGATTTAGGAAAATTATTAAACAAAAAAGAACTAAGATTTAAAAATGAACCTGCAAGACATAAATTACTGGATGTTATTGGTGATACTACCCTACTAGGAAAGAATATAAAAGCAAAGATAACCTGCTTTAAGCCGGGACATAAAAGTAATTTAAACCTTGTTAAAAAGTTACATAAAATTATGATTCAAGACAATAAAAATATTGCACCAGAAATTGACTTTAACAAGAAACCATTCTATGATTTAGAAGATATAAAGAAAATTCTTCCTCATAGAGAACCATTCATCTTCATTGATGAAATCAGAGAATTAGGAGATGATTATATTATAGGAGTAAAGTATGTAAAAGAAGAAGAAGAATACTTCAAAGGTCATTTTCCAGAAGAACCAGTTATGCCAGGTGTAATACAATTAGAAACTATGGCTCAAACTGGAGGAGTATTAATTTTAAACACAGTAGATAATCCTCAGGATTATCTAACATTTTTCATGAAAATTGATAGCGCAAAATTTAAAATGAAAGTTACACCTGGCGATGTAATTATCTTTAGCTTAAATCTAATTTCTCCAATACGAAGAGGCTTATGTCATATGCACGGAAAAGGTTTTGTTAACGGTAAAATTGTTGTTGAAGCAGATCTTTTAGCTCAAATTGCTAAGAAAAAATAAATGCATCGTTCATTATCACATATTGATCCACAAGCACAAGTAGCAAAAAATGTTGTTGTTGAACCATTTGTAACTATTGAAAAAAATGTTGAAATTGGAAGCGGAACATGGATTGGAGCAAATGCAACAATCATGGAAGGCGCAAGAATTGGTAAAAATTGTGAAATTTTTCCAGGCGCAGTAATTTCTGCAATTCCTCAAGATAAAAAATTTAACGGAGAAGAAAGTCTAGCTATAATTGGTGACAACACCATAGTAAGAGAATGCGTAACTGTAAATAGAGCTACAAATGCTACTGGAAAAACTATTATTGGTGATAATTGCCTTATAATGGCATATGCTCATATTGCTCATGACTGTAAAATAGGAAATCATTCTATTATTGTAAATAATGTAGCCTTAGGCGGACATATAGATATTGGAGAATATGCAATAATAGGTGGCTTAACAGCTGTTCATCAATTTGTAAAAATAGGCAAACACACAATGATCTCTGGAGGTTCTCTTGTGAGAAAAGATGTTCCTCCATATGTTAAGGCAGGAAGAGAACCCTTATCATTTATTGGAATAAATTCTATAGGACTTAGAAGAAGAAATTTCTTAGAAGAAGACATTAGAGAAATCCAAGAAATATATAGATTCCTATACCAAAAAAACTTTAACAATACTCAAGCAATTAATAAAATTGGAGCAGAATTCAAAGTATCAAAAATAAGAGATGAGATAATCTCATTTGTTCAAAATTCTGGAAGAGGAATTATGAGAGGATATAACCAAAACAGATAACTTATGGCTACAACTGCTGACTTTAGAAACGGATTGTGCATACAATTTAATGGAGAGCCTTGGAAGATAGAAAGCTTTCAGCATGTAAAACCTGGGAAAGGTCCTGCATTTGTAAGAACAAAGATTCGAAATCTTAATAGCGGAAGACTTTTAGAAAACACCTTTACATCAGGCATAAAGATTGACATTATTAGAATAGAAAACAGAAAATATCAATTTCTTTATTCTGAAAAAAATGATTACCACCTAATGAATATTGATGATTATGAACAAATTACATTACAAAAGGATTTTATTGAGAATTCTAATCTATTAAAAGAAGGTGAAAACATAGAGGTGTTATTTCATGCTGATAAGGGAATGCCTCTTTCAGCGTCACTCCCATCGCACATTATATTAGAAATCCAACACACAGAACCTGGTGTTAAAGGAAATACAGCAACAAATACATTTAAACCAGCCACTACAGAAACAGGAGCTTCAATTCAGGTTCCTTTATTTATTAATGAAGGAGATAAAATTAAAATTGACACAGCAAAAGGAACATATATTGAGAGAGTTAAATGACAATAAATTAATTCTTCTATTTAATTAATAATACATGAAAAAACATAATTTCAGCGCAGGACCGTGTATACTACCTCAGGAGGTGCTAAATGAATCATCACAGGCAATTATTAACTTTAATAATGATAATCTGTCATTAATTGAAATATCACATAGAAGCACACCATTTATTAAAGTTATAGAGGAAGCTAAAGAACTTGTAAGAGAACTATTAAAAGTTCCTCAAGAATATTCCATTCTGTTTCTTCAGGGAGGAGCAAGCTTAGAGTTTCTTATGGCTCCATACAATCTACTATCAATTAATGGAAAATGTGGTTATATAAATACAGGCACATGGTCGAAAAAAGCAATTAAAGAAGCTAAAATGATTGGCAACACTTTAGTTATAGCAGATTCTTCTGACAAGAACCATACTTATATACCAAAAAACATAGAAATTAATGAAGAGCTTGATTTTGTACATTACACATCAAATAATACAATTTACGGAACTCAATTTAAAGAATATCCAAAAACTAATTCAATATTAGTATGTGACATGTCTTCTGATATATTTAGCAAAAGAATTGATGTAAGTAAATTTGGATTAATATATGCTGGAGCACAAAAAAACATGGGACCTGCAGGAACAACATTAGTAATAGTAAAAAATAGCATATTAGGTAATACAGGTAGAGAGATACCTACAATGCTAGATTACAATACACATATTAAAAAAGAAAGCATGTTTAATACCCCTCCAGTATTTCCTATTTATGTTTCTATGCTGACCCTAAGATGGCTAAAAAATAAAGGAGGTGTGGACTATATAGAAAAAACAAACAATCATAAAGCACAAACACTTTATGATGAAATTGACAGAAACCCTTTATTTTATGGAATTGTTAATAAAGATGATCGTTCAAATATGAATGTAACCTTTACGCTAAATAACAAAGATCTTGAATCTGTATTTGACTCATTGTGTAATAAAAAGGGGCTTAATGGAATTAAAGGACATAGGTCAGTTGGTGGTTATAGAGCATCATTATATAATGCTTTACCATTAGAAAGTGTAGAAGTACTAGTAAAAACAATGCAAGATTTAGAAAAAAACAACAAATGATAAATATATTAGCAAATGATGGAATCTCAATTTCAGGAATAGAAAAACTTAAAAAAAACAATTTTAATGTAGATGTAAATAGTGTCTTACAAGATGAGCTTTCAGATGTAATAAACCAAAAAAAAATATCAGTTATTCTTGTAAGAAGTGCCACAAAAATTAAGAAAGACATTATTGACAAATGTCCTGATTTAAAAATTATTGGGAGAGGTGGAGTTGGGATGGATAATATTGATGTAGAATATGCAAAAGAAAAAGGAATTCATGTTATTAACACACCTGCGGCATCATCATCTTCAGTTGCTGAACTTGTCTTCGCACATCTTTTTGGAATGGTTAGGTTTTTATTTATATCAAATCGTCAAATGCCGATAGAGGGAGACACAAACTTTAAGAAATTAAAGAAATCTTTTTCGGCTGGAAAAGAATTAAATGGAAGAACATTAGGAATAATTGGATTTGGAAGGATTGGTCAAGAAGTAGCGAAAAAAGGAATTGGATTAGGAATGAATGTTTTAGCGCATGATAAGTTTACTAAAGAAGCAAATATTACTCTTAATTTCTTTAATGGAGAAAAAAAGACCTTCACCATAGAAACTAAAGAAATGGATTACATCTTAAAGAATTCAGACTTTATTACATTGCATATTCCAAAAACAGATGAGAAAGCAATAATTGGCGCAGAAGAAATTGGTAAAATGAAAACTGGCGCAGGAATTATTAATACCTCAAGAGGTGGAATTATTGATGAAACAGCATTAATGTTTGCACTAGACAAAGGGAAACTTTCATATGCTGGATTAGATGTCTTCGAAAATGAACCATCTCCAAGCACTCATCTTCTAATGCATAATGCATTATCATTAAGCCCACACATAGGAGCAGCAACTAAAGAAGCACAGGATAGAATTGGAATAGAACTTGCAGATCAAATAATAACTTATTTTAAATAACATAAACATGTCAATATTTATTCCTTTTAAAGCATATTTACCTAATAAGAAATATATAAAAGAGATTGTATCTCGTCCTTATGATGTGTTAAATGCTAAAGAAGCTAAAGAAGAAAGTAAAGGAAAGATCAATAGTTTTTATCATGTTATAAAGCCTGAAATAGATTTTCCAGAGAACACAGATTATTATAGTAAAGAAATCTATCAAAAGGGTAAAGATAATTTTGATAGGTTAGTAGAAAACAAAATGATGATACAAGAAAAATCTAGTAATTATTATGTTTATCAACTGATAATGAATGGACATAAACAAACAGGCATAGTAGGTTGTTGTGCAATAGATGATTATTTCAACAATACAATAAAAAAACACGAGTTAACAAGAAAAGACAAAGAAGAAGATAGAAAAAATCATATTAGATATAGTAGGTTAAATTATGAACCTGTATTTTTTGCGTATCCTAAAGTAGATGATCTTGATTCTATTGTAAATCAAATAAAAAAAGAAGAAACTACATATGATTTTTTAACTGAAGATAATATCCAGCATACTTTATGGACTATTAATGATAGTGAGATTCAAATACAAATACAGAAATTATTTAAAGATAAAGTGCCTAACATCTATATTGCTGATGGTCATCATCGAACTGCTGCCGCTGCTTTGGTAGGTAAAGAATTGAGAGATAAAGCAGGTGGCTATGCTACTGATGGAAGTCATTATAATTATTTTATGGCAGTATTGTTTCCTGATAATCAATTAAATATTATTGATTATAACAGAGTAGTAAGTGACCTAAATGGAATAAAACCTTCTTCTTTGCTAGAAAGATTATCTGAAAAATTTAAAATAACCAAAATAAAAGAAAGTTATAAACCAAAAGAACTACATCATATAGGCATGTATCTTCATAAAAAATGGTATAAATTAGTAATTAAAGAAGGATTATATGATCCGCAAGACCCTGTTGATGTATTAGATGTTACTATATTATCAAAACAAATACTAGACCCAATCTTAGACATTAGAGATCTAAGATCAAATACAAGAATAGATTTTGTTGGTGGAATTAGAGGTATTAAAGAGCTTGAAAAACGTGTTGACTCGGGAGAAATGAAAGTAGCATTCGCATTGTATCCTGTAAGTATGCAACAAATTATGGATATTTCTGACAATAATATGATTATGCCACCTAAAGTAACTTGGTTTGAACCTAAATTAAGAAGTGGCCTGACTGTTTACAGCTTATCATAATGTTTATTACCAAGAAATTAAAAGAAATTAAAAAAAAAATATCTAGAAATCTATCCTTGGTAGTAGTATCTAAAACTAGAAGTAATGAGGAAATATTAGAACTTTATAAAAGTGGACAGTTAGTCTTTGGAGAGAATAAGGTTCAGGAACTCACAAGAAAATATGAAGAACTTCCAAAAGACATACAATGGCATATGATTGGGCATCTTCAAACCAATAAGGTGAGACATATTGCTAAATTTATATCATTAATTCATTCCGTAGATTCAATTAAGCTTTTATATGAGATTAATAAAAGAGCATTTAAAGAAAATAGAACAATTAATTGTTTAATCCAAGTAAAAATTGCTTCCGAAAAAGAAAAATTTGGATTTGAAATAAATGAAATAGATAATGTAATCAGAATTTCTGAAGGATTAAAAAATACTAACATTATGGGTTTTATGGGAATGGCAACCTTTACAAGTGACAATGAGCTAATTAATAAAGAGTTTAATAACTTAAACAAAATATACAAACAAAAAAAATCAATCAAACTCAACACATTATCTATGGGAATGAGCAATGATTACAGTATTGCTATTAAGAATGGAAACACAATGATAAGATTAGGAAGTAGTATATTTGAAAACAGAAATTAATATGAAAAAAATAATCTTTACTAAGAAGGCTCCAGAAGCAATAGGCCCATATAGCCAAGCAATACTAAGCAAAGACACATTGTATTGTTCAGGTCAGATTGCTTTAAATAATAAAGGAGAATTAATTACAACAAATATAGAAGAAGAAACAATACAAATAATTAAAAACATTACAGCTATCCTTAATGAGGCTGAAATGACTTTAGATAATATTGTTAAAACAACAATTTTCCTAAAAGACATACATAACTTCTCTTTAGTTAACTCCATTTACGAAAAACATTTTAAATTAAATCCACCTGCAAGAGAAACAATTGAGGTTTCTGCGCTACCTAAAAATGTTAATATAGAGATCTCTGTAATTGCAGTAAAATAATAATGGATTTATATTCCAAAATAATACAAGGAGATACAAATGCATTAAGTAAGGCAATCACATTAGTTGAAAGCACACTTGAAAAGGATAAAAAAGAGAGTCAAAAACTTTTGTCAAAATGTATTCAAAAAGAACATAATTCAATAAGAATAGGTATCACAGGTATGCCTGGCGTTGGAAAAAGCTCATTTATTGAACAATTTGGCACTACCTTTTTAAGAAGAAAAAGAAAAGTAGCCGTTTTAGCAATTGATCCATCAAGTGAAAAAACACAAGGAAGTATCCTAGGAGACAAGAGTAGAATGCAGACATTAGCTAACAATAAAAATGTGTTTATTCGTCCTAGTTCTAATTCAGGAATACTTGGTGGGGTGTCAAATAACACTAAAGATAGCATTATACTCTGTGAAGCTGCCGGTTATGACATTATTATCATTGAAACAGTTGGAGTTGGACAATCCGAAACTATAGTGAACCAATTAGTAGACATTATGTTGTTACTTACTATAACAGGAGCTGGCGACAGATTACAAGGAATAAAAAAAGGAATAAATGAATTAGCTAACCTAATTATCATTACAAAAGATGATGGTAACAATCAAGAAAAGGTTAAAGAAACTATGCTTGACTACAATAGCATCATGTCATTAAATATAAAAACAGACGCCAATTCTATACCTAAAGTTTTTAAATGCTCATCACATGAAAATACTGGTATTAAAGAGATAAACATAGCAACAAAACAATATATTCAGAGATCCAAAGAAACTAATCTTTTTAATATTAAAAGAACCACACAAAAAACCTATTGGATAAACAAGATACTTAAAGAAGAATTAGGTAATAGAAAATACAATGAATTAAAACAAACGAACAGAATAATTGATATAGAAAACAAAATTATTAAAGAGAAAAAAAATCTATTTGATTTAATCGCTAACCTCTAATAAAAAAAGTGTTTTTTATTATTGCTTCTCCACTTTGCTTTACTAGCAAATTCAACAAAAAAAACAATAATATCAGCTTGTGATTTATATTCAACATAATAAATCTTTTTATCAGCTTCACTAGCATAATCAACAAAAAACCAACTACCGTCATTATTACCAGCTTGACTCTTATATTTTACTTTATAGACTAATAAATCTGCTTGACTTTCATATTCAGCAACATATACCTTAACATCTGCTTGACTGGGATATTTAACTGAAAAAACCTCTTGTGCCGTAGAAGAATATGATGTTAAAAACAATAAGAAGATATAATAAAACCGTTTCATAATCATAAAAATATATAAATATCAAGCATTATTAAAAATATTTAAAAAAAATTTAAAAAGAGTATGATTGCAATATTCATATATTTGCAGTCCTTAATTATATAAAATAAATGCATAAGCCATCTGATAGATTAAATAGACTAGCTGAAAGCGCAACTCTTGCAATGGCTCGTATGAGCAGGGAACTAAAAGCATCAGGAAAGGATGTTATAGCTTTAAGTTTAGGAGAGCCTGATTTTAATACCCCAGAATTTATTAAAAAAGCAGGTAAAGATGCTATTAACAATAATTTCACACATTATACCCCTGTAGCTGGACTTGATGATCTGAGAGATTCTATCTCAAATAAATTCTTCAGAGATAATAAACTAAAATACTCAAAAGACCAAATAGTTGTCTCAACAGGAGCAAAACAATCTTTAGCAAACATCTGTCTAAGCTTATTAAATCCAGGAGATGAAGTTCTTCTTCCCTGTCCATTCTGGGTTTCATACTCCGAAATAATTAAACTAGCTGAAGGAGTTCCTGTTAAAATACCATCTTCAGTTGATAATAATTTTAAAGTCTCTCCAGAACAGATAAAAAACTCAATCACTAAAAATACTAGAATGTTTATGTTTAGTTCTCCATGTAATCCTAGTGGATCTGTCTATACGAAAAATGAACTTGAACAAATAGCTGAAATATTCAAAAAACATCCAAAAATATATATAGTATCTGATGAAATATACGAACACATAAATTTTACTAATGAACATTACAGTATTGGTAGAATAGAAAACATAAAAGATCGAGTAATAACAGTGAATGGTGTATCTAAAGGCTTTGCTATGACAGGATGGAGAGTTGGTTTTATAGGGGCTCCATTATGGATTGCTAAAGCATGTAACAAAATACAGGGACAAATAACATCTGCAACCTGTGCAATTGCACAAAAAGCCACTGAAGAAGCAATGAGATCCGATCCTAAAAAAACAACTCTTAAAATGAAAGAAAAATTTCTTTCAAGAAGAGACATGCTGTTAAAAGAACTAAACAACATTAAAGGAATTAAATGCAATATACCTGAAGGAGCATTTTATATTTTTCCAGACATCTCATACTATTTTGGGAAAAAATATGGAAATACAATAATAAAAGATGCTAATGATTTATGCATGTACCTACTAAATAATTGTTATGTTGCCTTAGTGTCTGGAGAGCCTTTTGGAAATCCAGAATGTGTTAGAATCTCATACGCGGCATCAGATGATAAACTTTTAGAGGCATCTAAAAGAATCAAAAACCAATTAGCTCAACTAATATGAATCTTACAAAATATTTTCATGATTTTAAATCAAAAAGAATTCTTATTGTAGGAGACGCAATAATTGACACATATTTATGGGGAGAAATTCACAGAATGTCTCCTGAAGCACCAGTCCCTGTAGTAGATGTGGCAGTTAATCAAAATGATAGTAGATTAGGAGGAGCTGCAAATGTTGCCTTAAACATTAAAGAATTAGGGGCTGAAGCAATTTTATGTACAGTAATAGGAAATGATAATAGAGGTATTATTTTTGAACAACTAATGCAAGAACAAAACTTAACATTAGAAGGAATGTTAATATCAAATGGAAGGAAGACAACAACCAAAACTAGAGTTATTGCAGATAATAAACATCAATTAAGAATTGATGAAGAAGACACCTATCCTATTAAAGTAGAACATCAATTTTATAATTTGATTGAGAAGCTCACTCATAATATCGATGCTATAATTTTACAAGATTACAATAAAGGAGTTTTAACAGAAAATATTATTAACAAAATAATTTTACTAGCAAACAAGAAAAATATACCTACAATTGTTGACCCTAAGAAACATAACTTCTTATCTTACAAAAATTGCACATTATTTAAACCTAACTTAATTGAAATTAAAGAAGGATTAAATACTAATCCAGACATAAATAACTTTGAAGAAATAAAAGAAACCACTTCAAAATTAAGAGAACTAATTTCAGCAAAAGCCATACTACTTACTCTCTCTAACAAAGGAATCTTCTTAAATACTGAAAATGGAAGTACGTTAAAAGAATCTGCTACAGAAAATGTTATAGATGTTTCTGGTGCTGGTGACACAGTAGTTGCTGTCGCAACAATTGGCCTAGCATGTAATATTAGTTTTAATGACCTGGCCATTTTAGCAAATATTGCAGGAGGAATTGTATGTGAAAAAGTTGGAGTCGTTCCTATTTCAAATCAAGAGCTTTTGGAAAGAGCAAAAAAAATTCTAAATGTCTAAAACAATAAAACCCTACAAATTAGATACAAGTAAAAAAGATCAAGTAAAAGAGATGTTTAACAAGATCTCTAAAAGATATGATATTCTTAACCATACTCTGTCTTTAGGAATGGATCATATATGGCGAAAAAAAGCAATAAAGATGATCACAAATAATCCAAAAGAAATTTTAGATATTGCAACTGGAACTGCAGATTTTGCACTATCCGCTGCAAAATATACAAATGCGAAAATCACTGGTATAGATATTGCCGAAAACATGATAAATATTGGAAATAAAAAAATCAAAAAAAGAAAACTTAACAAAAGAATTAAATTAAGTATAGCAGACTCTGAAAATTTACCCTTTAATGACTTGTCTTTTGATGCAATTACTGCTGGTTTTGGAGTTAGAAACTTTGAAAATCTAGAAAAAGGATTATATGAAATATATAGAGTCACAAAAAAGAATGGAATGGTTGTTATACTGGAACCATCAATACCAAACAAATTTCCACTAAAACAATTATTTTCATTATATTTCAATCATATTCTTCCTTTTATTGGAAGGATTGTGTCTAATGACACAAATGCATATACATATTTACCAAACTCTGTAAAAGAGTTCCCAAATGGAAATAAATTCACAACAATCCTTGAGAAAATTGGGTTTAAAAGAACTAAATATTTCCCATTATCATATGGCATTGTATCACTCTATGTCGCAATAAAATAAATTTGCTAACGTTTTTTAAAAAATGAAAACAATTAATAAATATTTATTAATTAGTATAATATTAATTACCCCAATGATTTCTAATGGGCAAAGGCATAAAAAACCTCAGAATCTAGTTAAATATGACTTTAAAAAGATTCACTTTGGTTTTACTCTAGGAATAAATGCATTAAGCTTTAACATTAATAAGAACTCTAATTTCATTAATAATGACTCTTTACTATCAATGTTAACTGAAGATCAGAAGGGGTTTAATCTAGGAATCGTCTCAAATCTAAGGCTTGGAAGATATACAGATCTAAGATTCATACCAACCTTAGTATTTGGAGAAAGACTTCTAAACTATGGATTTGATGAAACAAACAATCTAAAATTAACTAGCAAAAGAATAGAATCAACTCTTATCGATTTTCCTATTTCATTAAAATATAAATCTGCTAGATATAATAACTTCAGAACATATGTAATGTGCGGAGTAAAATATAGTTTAGATATTGCTTCTCAATACAAAATTGATGATGAAGGACAAGAGCTTGTTAAGTTAAATAATCATGATCTAATGATTGAAGGAGGTTTTGGTATTGACTTTTATTTACAATACTTTAAGTTCTCACCGCAAATTAAACTTTCACATGGCTTAATAAATATATTATCAAAAGACAATACTGTATATACCGAAACTATTAATAACCTTAAAACAAGTGGATGGATCCTCTCATTTACATTCGAATAAACATAATATACAATTAACAGAACTGATATAACAAGATACTTGTAGCGCATGCAACATTTAAGGATTCAGCTCCTTGACTAATATTTTCTATCCTTAATTTCTTATCTATAAAAGATGCTACTGAATCTGAAATTCCATTTGACTCATTTCCAACAATAAGAAATGAATCCTTATCTATCTTCATCCTTTTAATATTAGAACCTGAAAGAAATGCACCATAGACAGTTCTATCATAAGGACATTCATGAAAAAAATTAACTAAATCTTTATAAAAGATATTTACTCTAAACAATGACCCCATAGTTGATTGAACAACCTTATAATTAAAAACATCAACTGAATTATTAGAGCAAATTATATTTGATACATTAAACCAATCACATAACCTTATAATAGTCCCTAGATTACCTGGATCTCTAATGTCATCTAAAATTAATGTAATTCCTTTTAAATTATTATAATCAAAATTTGGAAGATCTATTTTTACCAGTGCAAGAACATTATTTGGATTTGTAAGATTACTAATCATTATCAATTCTTTTTCTGAAACAACCTGATATTCAATTAATTTTAATTTAGAAACATTTAAATCAATCCATCTCTTTGTAGCAAAGATTCTTTTTATAACCATTCTTGATGAAAGCAGTTCATTTACCATCTTCTCACCCTCAACAATAAAATCAGATTCGCTAACTCTGTTCTTCTTTAATTGAAGAGATTTGATGTGTTTTATTTGGTTCTTACTTAACATAATATTTGTTTATCTCAATTATAAGAAATTATTATAAAAAAAGGTTGTGATTAAGAACAATATTCTAATTTTGCTATAAACAATAACAACTTACCACAAATGACTAAATTCCAAACTGGTGTATTAACTGGCAAACTTATACAAGATGTCTTCACTGATGCAAAAAACAATTTATATGCACTCCCAGCTGTTAATGTTACTAATACAAGTACTGTTAACTCAGTTTTAGAAACAGCAGCTGAAGTCAATTCTCCAGTAATAATACAATTCTCAGCTGGAGGATGTCAATTTTTTGCAGGAAAAAGCTTAAATAATGATGACCATAGTGCTGCAATCTCTGGTGGGATCTCTGGTGCTATGCATGTCCATCAAATGGCAAAACTTTATAATACAAGTGTTATTCTACATACTGATCATTGTGCAAGAAAGCTATTGCCTTGGATAGACGGATTACTAGAAGCAGGAGAAGATCATTACTCAAAACATGGTATTCCACTATATAGTTCTCATATGATTGATTTATCTGACGAACCGATTATTGACAATATTGAGATATGTAAAAAATATCTAAAAAGAATGAGTAAAATAGGTATGACCTTAGAAATTGAACTTGGAGTTACTGGTGGTGAAGAAGATGGTGTGGATAATACAGATATTGACAGTAGTAAACTATATACACAACCTGAAGAAGTAGCATATGCATATGAGGAACTCATGAAAATAAGCAATCAATTTACAATAGCAGCAGCGTTTGGAAATGTACATGGTGTATACAGACCAGGAAACGTTAAATTAACACCGATAATATTAGACAACTCTCAAAAATATGTACAAACAAAATTCAATACAAATGAAAAACCGGTAAACTTTGTTTTTCATGGAGGTTCAGGTTCTTCTTTTGATGAAATTAGAGAAGCTATTTCCTATGGAGCTATAAAAATGAATATTGACACAGACCTACAATGGGGTTTTACAACAGGAGTTAGAGACTATTTTTTAAAATTTGGAGATTATGTAAAAGAGCAAATAGGCAATCCTGAAGGAAAAGATTTGCCAAACAAGAAATATTATGATCCAAGAAAGTGGCTTAGAGAAGGAGAGCTAACATTTAAGAAAAGATTACTAAACTCATTTAAAGATTTAAATAATATAAATAGAAATCAATAAAATGGATTGGTTTAAAAGAATAAAAGAAGGAATAACAACAAAAACACATCAGAAAAAGGAAACTCCTGATGGTTTATGGGAAAAATGCCCAAAATGTAAGACAATAATGTCTAAAGATGAATTCATTAATAACAATTCCGTTTGTATAAACTGTGACTATCATCATAGAATTGGATCAATTGAATATTTTAAATTATTATTTGACAACAATAAATTTAAAGAATTAGATAAAGATCTGATTTCTGCTGACCCTCTAAAATTCAAAGACACTAAAAAATATTCTGATCGATTAAAAACTATGAAGAAAAAAACTGGGCTAAATGATGCTATTAAAACAGCTTATGGCAAAATTGACAAACAGAATGTAGTAATAGCAGCAATGGATTTTAACTTTATTGGTGGGTCTATGGGTTCTGTTGTAGGAGAAAAAATATCAAGAGCAATAGATTATGCAAACAATAAAAAATATCCGCTCATTATAATCTCAAAATCTGGTGGAGCTAGAATGATGGAAGCAGCTATATCACTAATGCAACTTGCTAAAACATCAGCAAAATTAGCACAACTAGATGAAAATAAAATACCCTATATCTCTGTTCTGACTGACCCCACATTTGGTGGAGCAACAGCATCATTCTCAATGTTAGGAGACATGAATATCGCTGAACCTAATGCACTTATTGGATTTGCTGGACCAAGAGTTGTCAGAGAGACTATTGGAAAAGATTTACCTGAGGGTTTTCAAACATCTGAATTTCTTCTAGAACATGGTTTTATTGATCTAATTGTACACAGAAAAGATCTAAAAAGAAAACTAAGCCAAATACTACGAGTGATCAAATAGTATATTTATAGAGATTAATAATATTTTAACAAAAACTTTTAGTAAATTTGCAGCCCAAATTAGATATTGATAATAAAAAATATACATGAGTAACATAGATAAAGAGAAAATTTTCAAAAAATACGGTAGTAATGCTAATGATTCAGGTTCAGCTTATAGTCAAGTAGCTTTATTTTCCTCAAGGATCAAACACCTAACTGATCATCTAAAAAATAATCACAAAGATTATGGGACTCAAAAATCATTACAAGTAATGGTAGGTAAAAGAAGAAAATTACTTGACTATCTAATGAATAAAGATATTATAAAATACAGAGAACTTGTTAAAGATCTGGGATTAAGAAGATAATATCAAACTAAACCGAAGGCAATAATGATTGCCTTCTTTATTTTATACACAAAAAAATACAATGATTAAAGAAGAAAAAGAAATAATTAAGTTAGAAGACGGAAGAGAAATAACTCTAACAACTGGTAAATTAGCTAAACAAGCTCATGGATCAGTAGAAGTAAGAATGGGAAAGACTCATCTATTAGCTACAGTAGTTTCAAGTAAAGAAGCAAGAGAAGGAGTGGATTTTCTACCACTTACAGTAGACTATAGAGAAAAATTTGCAGCCGATGGTAGATTTCCAGGAGGATTTCTAAAAAGAGAAGCTAGACCAACTGACCAAGAAATATTAGTTATGAGATTGGTTGATAGAATCTTAAGACCTATGTTCCCTAGCGATTATCATGCTGAAGTTCAAATAATGATTTCATTAAATTCCCATGATGAGAATGTAAAACCTGATGCATTAGCAGCATTAGCAGCTTCAACAGCTATTGCTATTTCTGATATTCCATTTAATGGTCCAATATCAGAAGTAAGAGTTGCAAGAATTGACAATAAATATGTTGTAAATCCTTCATCTGAAGAATTATCCAACGCAGATATTGACTTAATGGTTGGTGCATCTATTGACAGTGTTGCCATGGTTGAAGGTGAAATGATGGAGGTTTCAGAAAATGAAATGATAGAAGCAATTAAAATAGCACATGATGCAATTAAAACTCAATGTCAAGCTCAGTTAAATCTTGCTAAAAAAATTAAAAAATCATCTCCTAAAAGAGAGTACTGTCATGAAACTCATAATGAAGATTTAAGGAAAAATATTATGGAAGCAACATATGACAAGGTTTATGATGTTGCAAAACAAGGTCTAGGTAAAGAAGAAAGATCTGCACAATTTAAAGCTGTAAAAGATGAATACATTGCTACTTTAACTGAAGAAGAAGCAGAGGAAAATTCTAATTTAATTGGAATATATTACCACGATGTAGAAAAAGAAGCTGTAAGAAACTTAGTGCTTAATGAAGGAATTAGACTAGATGGGAGAAAAACTGATGAAATTAGACCAATATGGTGTGAAATTGATTATTTACCATCACCGCATGGATCAGCAGTTTTTACTAGAGGAGAAACTCAATCATTAACTACTGTTACGCTTGGCTCTAGTACAGATGTTAATAGATTAGATGGGGTAACCTATCAAGGACATGAATCATTTTATTTACACTATAATTTTCCTCCTTTTTCAACTGGTGAAGCTAGAATGAGATTTAGTGTAAGCAGAAGAGAAATTGGACATGGAAATTTAGCTCAGAGGGCTCTCAAAAAAATGATTCCAGAAGACAATCCATATACTGTAAGAATAGTTTCAGATATTTTAGAATCAAATGGATCATCCTCAATGGCAACAGTATGTGCTGGAACATTAGCATTAATGGATGCTGGAATAAAGATTCAAAAACCTGTTTCTGGAATTGCAATGGGACTTATTACAGATTATAAAGATGCTAATAAATTTGCTGTACTATCAGATATATTAGGAGATGAAGATCACTTAGGTGATATGGATTTCAAAGTTACTGGAACTGCAGACGGAATTACTGCTTGTCAAATGGATATTAAAGTTCAAGGCCTATCATACGATATTCTTGAGCAGGCTTTAAATCAAGCAAGAGATGGTAGATTACATATTCTAGAAAAATTAACAGATGTTATTGATGAACCAAGAGTACAACTTAAAGCACAAACTCCTAAAATTATTAAATTAGAAGTGCCAAAATCTACAATAGGTGGTATAATTGGACCTGGAGGTAAAATAATCCAAGAAATGCAAGCAACAACTGAAACAGTAATTTCTATTGAAGAGATTGATGACAAAGGTGTAGTTGAAATTTTAGGCACAGATCAAGAAAAAATTGATTTAGCAATCGAAAAAATAAGATCAATTGCTTTTATACCAGAAAAAGGCAAAACTTACAAAGGAAAAGTCAAATCTATTATGCCTTATGGAGCATTTATTGGAATATCATCAAATACTGATGGATTACTTCATGTTTCAGAAATAGCCTGGGAAAGAGTAGAAAATGTCGAAGATGTCTTAAAAGAAGGTCAAGAAATTGAAGTTAAATTAATTGATATTGATGAAAGAAGTGGAAAATTAAAACTTTCTAGAAAAGTTCTTCTTCCTAGACCAGAAAAGAAATAATTATAGTTTTTTTAATTTTTAATAAATAAAAAAATATGAGACAACTAAAAATTACAAAGCAAGTAACTAATAGAGAAACAGCCTCATTGGACAAATACTTGCAAGAAATTGGAAGAGTAGATCTTATTACTGCTGAAGAAGAAGTGGAATTAGCACAAAAGATCAAAGCAGGAGATGAACAAGCTCTTGATAAAATGACAAAAGCCAATTTAAGATTTGTTGTCTCAGTTGCAAAACAATATCAAAATCAAGGATTAACACTGCCAGATTTAATTAATGAAGGAAATCTAGGGTTAATTAAAGCTGCTAAAAGATTTGATGAAACAAGAGGATTTAAATTTATCTCATATGCAGTATGGTGGATTAGACAATCTATACTACAAGCCCTTGCTGAACAATCTAGAATTGTAAGACTTCCATTAAATAAAATTGGCTCAATAAACAAAATCAATAAAGCATATGCTGAGCTTGAACAGAAATTCGAGAGACCTCCTACAGCCGAAGAAATAGCAGACCTAGTAGAACTATCATTAACAGAAGTAAAGCAATCACTAAAGAATACAGGAAGACATGTCTCTATGGATGCCCCTCTAATAGAAGGAGAAGATAGCAATCTCTATGATGTTATGGGGAGTGATGAAAGCCCAAGTCCTGATACTCAATTAATGCTAGACTCACTTCGAGAAGAAATAAGAAGAGCTTTAGACACTTTAACTCCAAGAGAAGCTGATGTAGTATCGTCTTATTTTGGCTTAAATGCTGGTCATGCAATGACTCTAGAAGAAATAGGTGAAAAGTTTGACCTTACTAGGGAAAGGGTGAGGCAAATAAAAGAAAAAGCTGTTAGAAGACTAAAGCATACAACAAGAAGTAAAATCTTAAAAACTTATTTAGGGTAAATTTAATATGAGCCATCTAATAGCTCCCTCAATGTTAGCCGCAGACTTTGGAAATCTTCAAAGAGATTGCGAAATGGTTAACAATAGTGATGCTGATTGGTTCCATATTGATGTAATGGACGGTCATTTTGTTCCAAACATATCATATGGGATGCCTGTAATTAAAGCCATCAAACAACATGCAACAAAACCATTAGATGTACATCTAATGATTGAAAAACCTGAAAGATATATTGAAGAGTTTGCCAATGTTGGTGCAGATATAATTACGGTACATTATGAATCTACAGTTCATCTTGACAGGACTTTAGCTCAAATTAATGATGCAGGATGTAAAGCAGGTGTAGTACTAAATCTTACAACTCCTGTCAGTGTATTAGAAGATGTTTTATCAAAGTGTTATATGGTATTAATAATGTCAATCAATCCTGGATTTGGCGGTCAAAAACTTGAAGACATTACATATGATAAGGTAAAAAAACTAAGAAAAATGATTAGTGAAAAAGACTTAGGTACCCATATCGAAATAGATGGTGGGGTTAATATTAATAACGCAAAAAAATTAATTGATGCTGGAGCTAATGTTTTAGTAGCAGGAAGCTTTATATTTAAGTCAGAAAACCCTACACAAACTATCAAAGATTTAAAATCTATTTAAGAAGACACAAACTCTCTTAAATATTCATAATTCTCAGTCAAATCACCATTTTTACAGATTGTAGCTCCTTCGATAATATCACTATTACTAGAGATTATAGGAATTATCGACTTAATAAGATTATCTCCAAAATCTTTAGAAGAATCCTTAGGTAATTCACAAGGCAGATTATCTACAGCCATAACGGCTATAATATCTTTATTTAAAAAATTGTCTTCAGATTCAGTTAATGGGTTATAACCATAGATAGGAGAATTAATCTTAGAAGGTCTAATAGTTGTAGCAATTGGACCATCAATATCACAAGAAACATCAGCTACAACTGAAATATTAAAATCAGGTGACTTAACATCATCTCTAGTAAATAAGTATGGAGCACCTGAAGCATAATAGTGTCCTGCAATATAAACATCAGTATGTTTAGCATATTTCATAAAAGAAGACTTATAATCTGAAGGATTACTAATAAAATCATTAAACTCAGATGGATTACTATCTTTTCTTTCGTTATAATCCATAACATCAATATTTAGAAAAACTGGATAATCAAATTTTAAATTTAAATAATCATTAATTCCAACTTCTTTAACACCTAAAAGATTAATAGTTTCTAAAATTCCAGAACCTACCCTTCCCTTGCCAGAAACTAAAAATCTCTCATTAGTTAGTTTAATATTTTTTAACTCCCCCTCCATCTCTTTACGATCAATACACTTATAAGCAGGTTTTAGGCTGTATAATTGCTTTTTAAGGCCATAGGTTAATAATCCATTATAAGCACCTATAATACCAGCATACCTTCCAAAACCCAGTATTCTATTTCCGTTATCATACTTTAACACCTCATAATCAATCATTCTAATATTTAGATTGATCATTTCTCTAAGCAACTCTCTATTATATTCTTGTTCTTTAATTGTATGAGAAAAAAATAAATACGTTTTATTAGGGATTAATTTTTCTTTTGGAACCTCTTTGATACCAAGTAAAATATCACACTCTCTAAGATCTTCAACAACAGGAATCCCTAATTCAGCATACTCATTATCTCTAAAGCATCGAACATCACTCGTTTGAACAAAAATTTCTAACTCAGGAAAATCTTTACAAATTCTTTTACATTGTGTAGGAGAAAATACTACTCTTCTATCAGCAGGTTTTTTTTCTTCTCTAAGGATTCCTATTCTCATAAATGAATTTTAACACAAAAATAATCATTGATGCATCGAAAACAATTGAATTTACTAATTTTGCATAAAATGTTCATTATTTCATGGGGCTGACTGGATTTGACTGCAAGTTGAGTTGATTAGTAAGCATGTCGAGCTTTGTATTTTGGCTCGTAAAAATTAAGATTCAATTTTTTAATTGGCGAAAATAATTACGCTTTAGCTGCCTAATTTATAAATTAGAATAGCTTTTGTCTCTTTTAAAGGAACTCCTGAAACCTTTAATATTGAGGCATCATTAACATCAGGATAGTTTGTTTAATGCTTCAGTAAACAAATAAAAATTTAGAAGATAAGGATAAGAATTGGATGCTATTTACCAGACTTATTTCGAAAATCAATAGTAGATAAGCATGTAGAAAATTATTTAACACCTTGTTAGGACGTGGGTTCGAAACCCACCAGCTCCACCAAAAAGAAACCCACTCAATTGAGTGGGTTTTTACATCTCATCATAATCAACATATATGTCTTCTGATGTTGGATGAGCTTGACATGTTAAAACAAAACCTTCTTCAACATCATCTTCAGATAAGGAATAGTTCATATCCATTGAAGCAGTTCCTTTAATTATTTTGGCTTTACAAACCGAACAAACCCCGCCTTTACAAGAAAATGGAACATCAGCCCCAGCTTCTATAGCAGCATCTAGGATAGCAGGGCCATTACTAGATAATTCAAAATTAAAATCATCTCCATCAATACATACAGTTACATTTGAATTAACTTCAATATTTTCAGCTCTGTTATTTTCATGTTTAGCAGAATCTGGTGAAGAAAAAAGCTCAAAATTTATCTTATTATTTTCAATTGAATTTAAATCAAGAAATTTTTTTACGTTTTTTATCATATTTCCAGGCCCACAAATAAAATAGGAATCTGAATTCATCAAATCTGGATTATTATCAAATAAAGCTTTTAGTGAATACTCGTCAATTCTTCCATTTATAGTACCATCTATCTTTTCTTGAGAGTATGCGTTAAAAATTAAAAATCTATCATTAAAATCATTTTTAAAAGAATTAATTTCATCTGAATACATAACAGATGAGAAAGATTTATTTCCATAAATTAAAGTAAAACTACTTAACGGCTCATTCTTAAGTACATTTTTTATCATAGATAAGACAGGAGTTATTCCACTACCTGAACATATACCTACATAATGTTTATTATTAGTTTTATCAATTTCTAGAAAAAATTCACCAGCAGGAGGCATAACATTTAAGACATCTCCTTCTTTTAATTTACTATTTAGAAAAGTAGACATTAATCCATTAGGAACTAATTTTACCCCAATTTCTATACCAGCCTCTGGTAATGAAGATATCGAATATGAACGCCGAACATTAGAACTATCTATTTCTTGCTCTATTGTAATATATTGACCAGATCTAAAATTAAATAGATTAGCATCAACAGATGAAAGATTAAACTTTATACAAACTGAATCATCAGTTAGTCTATCAATAGCCTTAACAGATATAGGAAAAAAATTACTCATTTATTTTTGTGCAAAAATATAATTAATTGTAATAAAATTAAATTGTAAAATAATATAAATTCAATAACTTTGAAAAGTTTAAACCTAATATCCATGAATGAAGAAGTTTTTCAAAAGAAAATAGATTCAGAACAAAAGATCGAACCTAAAGATTGGATGCCAGATGGTTACCGAAAACATTTAATAAGACAAATCTCTCAACATGCTCATTCAGAAGTTATTGGGATGCAACCTGAAGGGAAATGGATTACTAGAGCTCCTTCATTAAGAGCAAAAATGATCTTGTTAGCAAAAGTTCAAGATGAAGCTGGCCATGGATTATACCTTTATAGTGCATGTGAAACACTTGGAATAACTCGTGAAGAATTAAACGAACAACTACATCAGGGGAAAGCCAAATATTCTAGTATCTTTAATTATCCTACCCTCACATGGGCAGATATGGGGGCAATAGGATGGTTAGTAGATGGTGCAGCTATAATAAATCAGGTGTCTCTTCAGAAAACTTCATATGGACCATATTCAAGAGGTATGATTAGAATCTGTAAAGAAGAAAGCTTCCATCAAAGACAAGGCTATGAAATTATGACCCAAATGACACAAGGAACTGCTGAACAAAAAGAAATGGCTCAAGATGCACTAAACAGGTTCTGGTGGCCATCAATAATGATGTTTGGACCTCATGATGCAGATTCCCCAAGAACTGGAAATGCTATGAAATGGAAAATCAAAAGAAAAACTAATGATGAACTTAGACAAAATTTTATTGACAAAACAGTTGGTCAAGCAGATTTAATAGGCCTAAAAATTCCAGACCCTGATTTAAAATGGAATGAAGAACGCGGTTCATACGATTTTGGAGAAGTTGACTGGGATGAATTTTGGAATGTAGTAAATGGTAATGGACCCTGTAATAAACAAAGACTAAATCATCACAGGAAAGCACATAAAGATGGTGAGTGGGTAAGAGATGCAATAAAGGCATATGCTGAAAAACATAAATAAAATGAATAAACAAGCAACAATTTGGGAAGTATTTATACAAAGCAAAAATGGTCTAGCTCATAAACATGCTGGAAATGTACATGCAGAAGACAAAGAAATGGCACTTCAAAATGCAAGAGACCTCTATACAAGAAGAAATGAAGGTTCTTGTATCTGGGTAGTTAAATCTGAACATATAGTTTCATCTGTACCTGAAGATGCTGAATCATTTTTTGACCCTGCTAATGATAAAGTCTATAGACACCCAACATTTTATAAAATGCCAGATGGTGCAAAACATATTTAAATGCAAGATTTAGAAAAATATATCTTGAGAATAGCAGACAGTACATTAATTATCTCTCATAGATTATCTGAATGGTGTTCTAAAGGACCAACATTAGAGGAGGATATTGCGCTTGCTAATATATCTTTAGATTTACTTGGCCGAGCAAATGCATTACTCGAGTATTCTGCAAAGATTAATGGCAACAAAACTGCTAATGATCTTGCATTTAGAAGAGATGATAGAGAATTTTACAATTTTCAGCTATGCGAACAAGAAAACGGTCATTTTGGTGACACAATAATTAGACAATTTCTCTATGATTGTTTTTCATTACTATTCTTTCAGGAACTTTCAAAAAGCAAAGACGAAACTCTATCGGCGATATCAATAAAATCTTTAAAAGAAATAAAATATCATTTAAGGCATACACATAATTGGGTAATTAGACTAGGAGATGGAACAGAGACAAGCAACCAGAAAATTCAAGAATCATTAAACAAAATATGGAAATTCACTGGAGAATTTTTTGAAACAGATGATGTTGATAAAAAAATTATTGAAAATAAAATTGGTGTAGATAATAAAAAACTAAAAAAAGACTGGGATAGTTTAGTAGATAAAGTGCTAACTGAAGCAAAACTCAAAAAACCAGAAGACAAGGACATGATAACAGGAAGCAAAGAAGGAATTCACACTGGATTATTAGAAAATATTTTAAGTGAAATGCAATGTTTACCAAGAGCATATCCTGATGCAAAATGGTAATTTAAATACGATTTGGGATATATTAGGAACTGTGCCAGATCCTGAAATACCTGTCATCTCTGTTGTAGAACTTGGTGTTATTAGAAATGTTGAATTTATTGAAAATGAATATGTGATTTCTGTCACACCAACATATTCAGGTTGCCCCGCTGTAAAAACCTTTCAAGATGATATAAAAACCCAATTAAAGGCCAACAATATAAATAACTTTAAAATTAAAATTGTTTATAAACCTGCATGGACTACTAATTGGATGACTAAAAAAACAAAGAAAAAACTAAAAGAATATGGAATTTCTCCTCCTGAAGATATAGCACAATGCCCCCAGTGTAATTCAACTAATATTGAACTAATCAGTGAGTTTGGTGCAACAGCATGTAAATCATTGTACAAGTGTAGTGATTGTTTAGAACCATTTGAACATTTCAAATGTATTTAAAAGGAATCTCATGCTCATTTATTATTTTTACAAAGGATTTCTCTAAAAGATGATAAAAACTAAAATAAAGAATCAAGTTGCTATTTTAACTTTAAATAGACCAGAGAAATATCATTCTTTTATAAAAGATATGGCAATTGATCTTCAAGATGCACTAGATCAATGCGAATCTGACAACAATGTAAGATATATTATAATAACTGCTAGCGGAAAAGCTTTCTGCGCTGGACAAGATTTATCTGAAGCTATTGATCCAGACGGTCCTGGACTTACTAAGATTGTTGAAAAACACTACAATCCAATAATTAGAAAAATTAGAAGTATTGAAAAACCAATATTAGCTGCAGTTAACGGTGTTGCAGCTGGAGCTGGAGCTTCAATAGCACTATGCTGTGATATTGTAATAGCCAAAAAAAGTGCTGTTTTTGTTCAAGCATTTAGTAAAATAGGTTTAGTTCCTGATAGTGCTGGAACATTTTTTCTTCCTAGATTAATTGGATTACAAAGAGCTACAGCATTAATGATGACCGCTGATCCTATCTCTGCTGAAGAAGCAAAAGAAATAGGAATGATCTATAAAGTTTTTAATGATGATGAATTTGAAATTGAAGCTATCAAATTAGCAGAAAAACTTGCTCAAATGCCAACAAAAGGCCTTGGTTTAACAAAAAACTTCTAAATTCATCATTAGCAAATAATTTAGAAGAACAATTGACTCAAGAATTACATGTACAAACCGTAGCAGGACAAACAAATGATTATATTGAAGGAGTAGATGCTTTTTTAGAAAAAAGAAAACCAAAATTTAAAGGAAATTAAATGAAAATAGGAGTTTTAGGTTCTGGAACAATGGGTATTAGTATTGGTCATTTTACAACTATAAAAGACCATCAAACAATCATATACGATTCCTCTAAAAATGCATTAAAATCTGGAGAAAAGAAATTATCTGATTTATTGAAAAAACTTAAAAATAAAGGAAAATATTCAAAAGAAGACATTAAAAGAATCACCAGTAACCTAACATTTACAGATGATATTAAAAAGTTAAAAGATTCAGAACTTATTATTGAAGCAATTATTGAGGATATAAATATTAAAAAAGAAATATTCTCAAAAATTGAGAAATTAGTAGACAATAAATGTATAATTACCTCTAACACATCATCATTATCCATAGCATCCCTTGCAAGTTCATTAAAAGAAAATAAAAGATTCATTGGAATGCATTTCTTTAACCCTGCTAATTTAATGCCACTTGTTGAGATCATACCTGCTATTCAAACTTCTCAAGAAACTCTAGATAGATCTAAAAATATATTAGTAGAAATGGGTAAGGTAGTTGTGATTGCAAAAGACACACCTGGATTTATAGTCAACAGAGTCGCAAGGCCATTCTATGGTGAAGCTATTAGAATTTATGAAGAAGGAATTGCAAATATCGAAACTATTGACTGGGCTACAAAAGAGATTGGCGGGTTTAGAATGGGTCCATTTGAACTCATGGATTTTATTGGAAACGATATCAATTACATGGTTACTGAAACTGTTTTTAAAGAATTCTACTTTGACTCAAGATACAAACCTTCATTTACTCAAAAAAGATTAATGGAAGCTGGGTATCTAGGTAAAAAAAGCGGAAAAGGATTTTATGATTACAATACTGAAGAAATAAAAAATATAAATAAAAATAGAGAATTGGGAAAAAAAATTGTTTTTCGAATTTTATCAATGTTAATTAACGAAGCTTCTGATGCTTTATTTCTAAAAATAGCATCTAAAGAAGATATAGATTTAGCAATGACAAAAGGAGTAAACTACCCAAAGGGATTGCTTGCTTGGGCAGATGAAATAGGTATAGATAATGTATTAGAGACGCTTGAAAATTTATACAATACATATAAAGAAGATAGATACAGACCCTCTCCTATCTTACGTAAAATGTGTTCTGAAAATAGTAACTTTTACTAATGCTCAATCCAAGAAAAATTATTGAAAAAATGATAACTAATGATGCATATAGTAATTGGTTAGGAATTGAAATTTTAAATATCAAAAAAGGATATTGTAAATTACAAATGAAAATCTCAAAAAAAATGACTAACGGTTTCTTGATAGCTCATGGCGGCATTTGTTATTCCTTGGCTGATAGTGCTTTAGCATTTGCTTCCAATTCAAATGGAAAGAAAGCTCTCTCTATAGAAACGACTATCTCATACACTAAAAAAGTAATGATTAATGATGTTTTAACAGCAGAAACGAAAGAACTAGATTTAAACAACAAAAAAGGGTTCTATTCAATCTCAATTTCTAATCAAGATAGTGAAAAGGTTGCCTCTTTTAAAGGAACTGTTTACATATCAGATAAAACTTGGAATTAAAATAAAAAAATGAACACATATATAATTGATTCAATAAGAACTCCTATTGGTAAATTTGGAGGAACCTTAAAAGATGTTAGAACAGATGATCTAGCTGCAATCCCTATAAGAGAATTAATAAATAAAAACAACATTGATCCAACTAAAATTGACGATGTTATACTAGGCTGTGCAAACCAAGCAGGTGAAGATAATAGAAATGTTGCAAGAATGGCATTATTACTTGCTGGATTACCCTTTTCTGTTCCAGGTGAAACAATTAATAGATTATGTGCCTCTGGAATGTCTGCAATAATAAATGCTCATAGAGCAATCCAAACTGGAGATGGTAATCTTTTTATTTCAGGAGGCGTAGAAAATATGACTCGAGGTCCTTGGGTAATTTCTAAAACTTCAAAAGCATACGGTAGAGATGCTCAAATGTATGACTCATCATTTGGATGGCGTTTTATCAATCCAAAAATGAAAGAACTCTATGGTGTAGATGGTATGGGAACAACAGCAGAAAACCTAGCAGAAAAATACAACATCTCTCGTGAAGATCAAGATAAATTTGCATATCATTCACAAAAAAAAGCATCCAAAGCACAATCTTCTGGAAGATTAACTGAAGAGATTATTCCAATTAAAATACCTCAAGGAAAAAAAGAGACAATTCTTTTTGAACATGATGAATTTATTAAAGGGAACACATCATTAGAGGTATTAGGAAAATTAAGAACCGTATTTAAAAAAGAAGGAGGAACAGTAACAGCTGGAAACTCTTCTGGTTTAAATGATGGAGCCGCTGCAATGCTACTAGCATCCGATAAAGGAATCAAAGAAAATAACCTTACTCCTATTGCTAAAATCTTAAGTTCTGCTGTAGTTGGTGTAGAACCAAGGATTATGGGAATAGGACCTGTAAAAGCTTCAAACAAAGCTCTTAAAAAAGCAGGTTTAAAAATGGAAGACATTGATATAATTGAATTAAATGAAGCTTTCTCTGCCCAAGCATTATCCTGTATTAGAGAATGGGGCTTAAAAGATAATGACCCAAGAATAAATCCAAATGGAGGAGCAATTGCAATTGGTCATCCTCTTGGAGTAAGCGGAACAAGAATTATACAAACAGCTGCTATTGAATTACATAAACAAAATAAAAAATATGCTTTAATAACTATGTGTATTGGACTAGGTCAAGGATACGCAACAATAATTGAAAAGGTATAAGATGATTTATGAATTTAATGGATATAAACCTGTAATTAACCCCTCCTCTTTTGTACATAAAGAAGCAACTATTATTGGAAATGTAATTATTGGTAAAGATGTATATATAGGTCCAGGGGCATCACTTAGAGGAGATTGGGGACAGATTATCGTTAAAGATGGATGCAATATTCAAGATAATTGTATCGTACATATTTTCCCAGGTAAAGATGTTATATTAGAAGAAAATTCACATATTGGTCATGGAGCAATCATTCATGGCGCAAACATTGGGAAAAATGCATTAATAGGAATGAATGCTGTAATAATGGATGATGCAAATATTGGTGATGAATGTATTATTGGAGCACTCTGTTTTATAAAAGGAGAAATGGTAATTCCAAATAGAAAAGTTGTAGTAGGTAATCCTGCACAAATAAAAGGTGATGTTTCTGATGATATGATTGCTTGGAAAACAAAAGGAACTCAACTATATCAAAAATTACCAAAAGAATGCAAAGAACTAATGAAAAAATGCAACCCTCTCACTAGAATAGAAAAAAACAGAAAACCTAAACAAGAAATAACTTTCAATACCTGGAAAAAGACACTGGGAAAGTAGAGAAAAGAATAATTTTAGAATGAAAAATTACGAAAATTACGCATTAGGTAAATGGATTACAGGAGATGGAGAAGGAGCTCCACTTCATAATGCTATAACTGGCGAGCAAATTGGAACTGCATCTTCCGAAGGATTAGATTTCTCTCAAATGATGAATTATTCCAGAAAAATTGGCGGTCCAGCTCTAAGAAAAATGACCTTCCAAGAAAGAGGATTAATGCTAAAAAAACTAGCACTTCATCTGCACTCTATTAAAGAAAAATTCTATCCAATAAGCTATCTAACAGGAGCCACTAAAACTGACTCGTGGATTGATATTGAAGGAGGAATAGGAAA
>JAAZYM010000002.1 GCA_014239655.1 Flavobacteriales bacterium
ACCAACAACTTCATTAAGAGCGACTCTTATAGATTTATATAGGTCCTTCTCTTCTGAATCATTATTATAAATATCTTCAATCAAATACATTAAAACCTCAGAATCAGTATCGCTTTTAAAAATATACCCTTTCTGTTCAAGCACACTTTTTAATGAAGCATAGTTTTCAATAATTCCATTATGAATTAAAGAAAATGAATTATCTGAAGAGTCATGTGGGTGGGAATTTTGCTGATTTGGAGGTCCGTGAGTTGCCCACCTAGTGTGACCAATACCGATAGAGCCATTTGTATCTTTTTCACCAATATAATCTAAAAGATCTGATACCTTTCCAGCGTGTTTATATACTATGATTTTATTAAGATCCTGAGCTATTAAACCTATCCCAGCACTATCATATCCTCGATATTCTAAACGTTGAAGGCCTTTAATTAATATCGGAAAGGCCCTCCTATTTCCTACATAAGCAACTATTCCACACATATATATATATTTAAAGCAAAGATGAATAAAATTATCTTTATTCCAACTAAATACAAACTCTTATAATTCAGAATAAAGAATGATTATCTTAATAGAACTGTTATCTATTATAGTTCGATTAGCATTAATCGCGGCTCCTGATGCCAATAAATATAGTTCATCTGTAAAATAAGGATCATTTAATAAATTATAAAAATATCTAGTAATGTTAAATTCATAACCACCATCAACTAAGTCCCCTCCAAAATGAGTTGCTCCTTCAACAATCAAATCAGATAAGAAAATATTATTTCCTGCACTATCAACTCTTACTAAGGAAAGGTTTTCATGAGCAGGATATAAACTATTGTCTTCTACATCAAAAGATAAGGTTACCTTGTTAAGCGCTTTATTTGACAACTCTTCAGCTATAGAATCTATTTCAAGAACAATTTTACTTTTATGTCCGGCCATAGATTGAATATATGAAAATCCAGCAGTAGGTGTTAGGCCTGGAAATGAAGAACTAAAAGTGTTAATCCTAGCTGTTTCTCCATCTAAAAGAAAATTAAGCTCAAGAGAATCGTTCGAGTCATTATGATAATAAACAGTAAATCCCGTATTGGATCCTGATGGATTAAGATAAAGTATTACATTGTTTGAAAAGGGGCTATGACTAAACGTTGAGTATGGTTTTATTACAAAAAAACCAAAATTATCTTGAAACGTCTGATTGTCTATTAAAAATCCATCATTGCCCATATCTAAAATTTGTTGACCAATACTATTACTTAGAGTCATCTTGAAAGAAGGATTAAGAGATGTATCACTACTAATCTCAAAAGATGATAGTAAGCTGCCATTAATCAAATCATAGCAGCTAGAGTTGTCATAATTTGAATAATATACTGAATCTTTATATATTTTATTAGAGCAGAAATAAACCTCAGCATCATCAAATGATGATAAATCACCATAATATCCAGAATATGAATATGAAAAAACAACTGAATCAACTAAAGGGTTATTGCCTAAGTCTATATTGCTTTCTGATAGGGAAATCTGTGATGAAAATGAAGCACTCTTAAAGCCAAAAACAGGATCCATAATTCCCCCTAGAAGCAAAGAAGATGTTTCGTCAGATCTTAATGGCGAGACAGTATCAGTTGAAATTGTAAGACTCGCTAATTGATCATTTTGATCAAAACTAGTTTCGAAGATTTCAATCCTATCAGAAGTAGGCTGAACCTCTAGACCAATACTATCCGAATCCTTACATGAAAAAAAAGATAAAAAGACTAATAATAGAAAACAATAACAGAAATTATACAAAAATAGCTTTACCATAAATTAAACCTCAACCTCTTCTTCTTGATTTATGAAATTTTCATAAAAATCAAGATATTCCTTTTCATACTCTTCATTGCCTGGGAATTCTAAAAAAAGCTTACCTGAATCCTGAATATTATTAAATACTGTCTTATTAATCTTTGCGCTTGCCTGAACAACGGCATCAGAATATGAGATCGCAAATTTATTTAACGTATTTATGTTTAGATTTTTTAATCCTGTTAAATCTTTAGGCTCTAGGTTCTCAAAAAGCAACTTATCAATAATAGAATCACTTAATTTACCCTTATATCCATTGTTAAAAACTGAATAAATAACTTTAGTATTTTCAAATAATGGATCTTCCGAATAGAGTTTCTTTATATACATGGGAACTAAAGAAGTAAACCATCCTTGACAATGAATAACATCTGGAGCCCAACCTAATTTTCTAACCGTCTCGATTACGCCCTTACAATAAAAAATCATCCTTTCATCATTATTTGAAAGAAAATTTCCTTCTGGATCATGAAACATTTGTCTTCTTGGGAAGTACTCTTCATTATCAATAAAATATACCTGCATTCTCTGTTGCTGTATTGATGCAACTTTAATGATCAATTGATGATCAAAATCATCAATAATAAGATTCATTCCGGACAATCTTATAACCTCATGTAATTGATGTCTTCTTTCATTAACTGTTCCAAACCTTGGTAGAAATATTCTTATGTCTTTCCCGTTTTCTTGCATTAACTGCGGAAGATTTCCGCTTAAACTCCCCATATCTGATTCTCCCATATACGGAAAAATTTCCTGAGAAACATATAGTATTTTTTTCTTTTCCATTATGAAAATTATCAGTTTACAAAAATATAAAAAAAAATATGGTAAATCATCCATTTTGGATTAGTTTTGTGTTTAAATAATTGCTATATCAAGCAAAAAAATCACATAATTGTATTTAATAAAAAGGAGGAATTAAAAAACCATCTTTCAACCTTATCTAAAAATAATACAATTGGATTTATCCCAACTATGGGATCGCTACACGAGGGGCATCTTTCTCTTATTAATAGAAGCAATAGTGATTGTGATATATCTATATGTAGTATTTTTATTAATCCAACTCAATTCAATGATAAGGCTGATTATCTAAATTATCCAAAAGACACTAAAAATGACCTCAATCTATTAAAGCAAGTAGAATGTGATATTATTTACATGCCAGAAATTACTGACATCTACACAAAAAATCAAACAATAAAAAAATATAATCTTAGTGGTCTTGATTTATTTCTAGAGGGAAAATATAGGCCCGATCATTTTAATGGAATGGTGAGTGTTGTTGAAAAGCTGTTTCAAATCATTGAGCCAGACTATGCCTACTTTGGGGAAAAAGATCTTCAACAACTTTACATTATAAAAGAGCTTGTGAAAGATAAAAATATAAATACTACAATTATAGGATGCCCTACAATTAGAGAAAGGAATGGTCTAGCAAAAAGCTCAAGAAACAAACTATTATCTAAAGATGATCTTGGTTACTGTTCAATAATCTACCAACAATTGATTCTGTGTAAAGAGAGCTTCGAAGATACGCCTTTCACTGAATTAAAAAAGAATATAGAAGAAAAACTAACAAAAGAAGATCGAATAAAAATTGAGTACCTTGAATTTGTTGATATCAAAACATTTAAACCCCAACAGAAATTTAATATTAAAACCAAATATGCATTATGTATTGCCGTTAATATTTCTGGAGTTAGACTTATAGACAACATTATTTTATAATTTTACGAGACATTTATAGCTTATCCATGTTAAAAACAATTAAATACCTATTCTTTATTCTTATTAGCTCTATTCTTATGTATATTGCTTTTAGGGATCAGAACCTTTCAGAGATAGTGTCTAAGTTGTCATCTGTTGATTATAAATGGGTTTTTATATCAATGATTTGTGGGGTCCTAGCAATAATTAGTAGAGGTATACGGTGGGTATTTTTAATTGACTCATTAGGATATACTGTTTCTAAAAAAAATAGTATCCATACAGTAGCTATAGGTTATTTTACAAGCATTCTTATACCAAGGGCAGGAGAAATTACTAGATGTACAAGCTTACAACAAGTAGAAGGGGTTCCTTTTAATAAGCTTTTTGGTACTCTTCTCTTAGAACGACTAATAGATCTAATAATCCTTATTACACTTGTCTTAGTAGCCTTCTTTTATAAATTCGCAGAGATAAGCACTTTCTTTACTGCAGTTCTTGGATCTAGCTCAAGTAATGTGTTTTATAACCCACTAATTATTATTCTACTAATTACCATATTAATTATAACAACTATTTGGCTATTAAGAGATCGGCTAAATAAACTAAGCTATTATGAAAAAATTAAACATATGCTTATTGGGCTAAAAGATGGGCTAACAAGTTTAAAAGGAATATCAAAGAAAACTCCTTTTATCTTACATACACTATTTATATGGTTAATGTATATTATAATGACTTATGTATGTTTTTTTGCTATTAAAGAAACAACATCTTTAAGTCTATTAGATGGTGTTTATATAACAATAATAGGAGGATTAGGAATGATTGTTCCAAGTCAAGGTGGTATTGGGTCTTATCATCTAGCTGTTAAGCTTGGCTTAACAGGAATAGGAATTGCTGTTCAGCCTGCGCTTTTATTTGCCTTCACTGTACATACTGCCCAAACATTGATGACTATTATCTTTGGAGTAATTTCTTCAATATTATTAATCTCAATAAAAAAAAGTGAAAATGTCTAAAGCTTTAAATAAATTACAAAGCAAAATCTATACATTAGATCAACTGATTGACGAGGTTATTAATTGGAAAGATCAAAACAAAAAAATAGTATTTACAAATGGATGTTTTGATCTTATCCATCTAGGACATGTTGAGGTCTTAGCAAGATCTTCTGATTTAGGAGATAAATTAATTGTTGCTATCAATAGTGACGAATCAATAGCCAAGATCAAAGGAACAAATAGGCCTATAATTGAAGAAGAATCAAGAGTGAAACAGATTGCAGCTCTAGATTTTGTAGATGCTGTTATCTTATTCCAACAAGATACCCCTATAAAGATCATATCCTCAATTA
>JAAZYM010000067.1 GCA_014239655.1 Flavobacteriales bacterium
AATTATGAAAAAGTTGTAAGTAATATTCACGAAGTAAAAGCAAGAGGAGGTCAGTTAATTGCAATTGTTACAGAAGGGGATACTGAGGTAAAAGCTGTTGCTGATTATTGTATTGAGATTCCTAAATGTTTTAGAGAGATAGCACCACTTTTTTCAATAATTCCGCTTCAATTATTATCATATCACATTGCATTAATGAGAGATTGTAATGTAGATCAACCTAGAAATCTAGCAAAATCTGTTACCGTTGAGTAATTTAAGAAGTATGTTTTTGAGTCCTTCTTTTTCTTTCTAAATCTTAATATAAAGGATATAATTCTAAATTTCTTGTTATTCCAAATAATAGTATAAGAAAGTAAAAAAGTTTTTTGTGTTTTACTTTTCTTTGAAAGATAATAGAAATAAAAATAAAAACAAATAACAGACTAAATAGGTTGTAGAATATAAAATTATTAAAATCTAGTTCAACCAAACTAGTTAAACTTCTAGTTATCCCACATAATGGACACTTTAAACTTGTTAAGTAATTAAAAAAACAAAACAAAACTAACTCTTCATGTTCTCCTCATTGTAATTCCCTCCTTTGTCAAAACTCACTCTCATTCTTTGTGGTTTATTTTTATTATATTGAATAATCCAAACTATACCCCAAACACAAGTAAGTAATGTTAAGATAACATGAAGAGTATGATTAAAATCCCCTCCCTTATCAAGGACACATTCTAAACGTTTTTCGTTCTTGTCAACTATTCTCCATCCGTCCATTGTTAGGTTTGAAACTTTTCTATGTAATTTTTCCTCTAATTCTTCTTGATTAAATTCGCTCATACTTATTATGTTTAAAGTTATTTATTTATCAAATATAGTAAATCATTATATCTTTCACAAAAGTTTTAAATTCTCTATTAGTTCTCTTTTCTTTAACCTTTCCTTTTAGTTTAGGCTGTATTGTATGAATTTATTTAGGTTTCATTATTACTCATCAAGGCTTTTCTGAGTAGAGGAACTATTTGACGTTCATAAGTGGTTTCAACAATTTTAATTTCTTGACCTTGGTATTTTTTCACTAAGGTTTTATACTCTGTAAGTCTCCAGCCTTTCGTTTGTGTACGACTACCTGGAATGGGTGATTCTGTTGAGTCATATCTACATGCCCCTGGTGCAAAATGAATAACTGACCACTCTTTTTTCTTTAATTCTGTGATGAAGTCATCATCGTTTGTAACTGAAACTATTTCAGGATTCCCCAACACCGGAGTTAATAACTCAATTGCACGTCTACCCATTTCTGGGTCACAGCCTCTTATAAGAATACTCTTCTTCGAATTATCACTTATTTGCGTAACATCAATGCCGTCACTTATAAGCCTCATTAATCTATCTCTTGTGTCCATTAGTTTACTTTTTGATTAGTTTACTCAAATATACTAAATCATAAAATTCATATAATTAGATTAAATTAATTAATATTGTCTCTCCTGCTTTCTATATGCATTGATGAAAAAAAATAAAATTTATTTATTTATAATAACCTTTATTCTTGCTTCTTTTAGTAGCTGTATTAAATATGATTCAGTTTCAGAAATAAATTTAACAGAAAATTGGACGTTTAGAAGTGTTGACGACAAACAGTGGAATAATGCTATGGTCCCTGGAACGATACATACTGATTTAATAGCAATTGGGAAAATTGATAATCCTTTTTATAGATTAAATGAGCATGATGTTCAGTGGGTTGATAAAAAAGATTGGATATATAGAACGTCATTTGAGTTAACTGAGGATGTTTTAAATAAGCAGAATTCTTATTTAGAATTTTCAGGTCTTGACACATATGCTAAAATATTTCTAAATGATACTTTACTGGCTAATACTAATAATATGTTTAGAAGTTATGATATTGATGTTAAAGATTTTTTAAAGCTTGGGACTAATAAATTAGAAGTTCTGCTAGAATCTCCAATTAAAAAAGGAATACAAAAGCATGATCAATTAGGTTATAGTATTCCTGTTTCAGGGAATGATTTGGCAGAGATAGGAAAGGTTGAAGGAGATAAGAGGGTAAGTGTATTTAATAGAAAAGCAGGCTATCATTTTGGCTGGGATTGGGGTCCACGACTGGTAACATCTGGAATTTGGAAATCTGTAAAATTAAAAAGTTGGGATCAGTTTAAAATTAATGACTTATATATTCAACAAGAAATTCTAGATGAGACAGCTACTCTTAATGCATCAATTAATTTAACAGTAGATAAAGATATTGTCAGTAAAGATATAAGAGTAGATATTATTGTTGATGGGGATCTTGTCGAAACTTCAGCTGTGACATTAAAGTCTGGCGAGAATAATTTAGAGATTCCATTTGAGATTAAAGACCCTAAATTATGGTGGCCAAATGGCATGGGGGAACAGGCTTTGTATAATATTGAAGTTAGGCTGTCCAGTGATAATTATCAGGCCTCAGCATCTCATCGGATTGGCTTGAGGATTATAGAGTTGGCAAGAGAGCCTGATAGTATAGGAACATCTTTTTACTTTAAAGTTAATGGACATTCCGTATTTATGAAGGGAGCCAACTATATACCTCAGGATATTTTTCTTACAAGACCAAAAAAAGTTAACTACGAGTATATTCTTTCTTCCGCTCAAGAGGCTAATATGAATATGATTCGTGTTTGGGGAGGAGGTATTTATGAGAAAGATGAATTCTATGATTTGTGTGATGAGAAAGGTTTACTAGTCTGGCAAGATTTTATGTTTGCTTGCGCTATGTATCCTGGAAGCAAATCTTATTTAGAGAATGTTAAACAAGAAGCTATAGAGAATGTGAAAAGATTAAGAAACCATCCTTCATTAGCATTATGGTGTGGAAACAATGAGGTGCTTATTGCATGGAATAATTGGGGATGGAAAGATGGAGTTATAAAGAATCAATCAAAGCAAATTGCCGATACTATTTTTAAATCTTACGAAGATATCTTTCACAAGATACTTCCAGATGTTGTGAAAAAACATGACAATACTAGAAGTTATTGGCCTTCTTCTCCTGGAAGTGCTTTTGGAAAAACACAAAAAATGGAGAGTGGTAATGCACATTTCTGGTGGGTTTGGTGGGGTAAAAAACCATTTGATTCATATAATGATTCTATTCCTCGTTTTATGGCTGAATTTGGATTTCAATCTTTTCCAGAGTTTAATTCTGTGAAAAAATATACTCTTCCAGAAGATTATAGTATTTATTCTGATGTTATGAAATCTCATCAAAGATCTAGTATCGGAAATGAAACTATTGAAGAATACTTGCTTAGAGATTATAATCAACCGAAAGATTTTGAAAATCTTCTATATGTTAGTCAGTTATTACAGGCTCATGGGATAAAGATTGGTATTGAAGCGCATAGAAGAAATCGTCCTCGATGTATGGGTAGTTTATATTGGCAACTTAATGATTGCTGGCCTGTGGCATCATGGTCTGGAATTGATTATTATGGGAAATGGAAAGCCCTTCACTATACTGTAAAAGATGTTTTCTCAAGCTTTTTAATTAGTCATGAAGAGTTAGATGATCGGTTTAATATTTTTGTAATATCAGATTCTCTTGATAGTATTGATGCTACTTTAAAATTAAGATTAATAGATTTTCAAGGTAATGAGTTGAAAAAGTGGAGTGAAGAAATTAATGTAGTATCTAGCTCATCAGCTATAAAGATGAATCTTTTAAAAAGCGAATTGCTTGATGAATCCAGGTTAAAGGATAAATTATTGTTATTAGAGCTTATAGATAAATCAAATAATATACTTACGCAGAATAAAATTTATTTTGCGCCATTTAAAGAACTTGAGCTTTCAAAACCAAATTTAAGTTATTCGATACTAGAGAAAGAAGATGTATTCGAGGTTATTTTAAGGACCGAAAAGTTAGCAAAAGATGTCTTTTTAGTTTCTTCTTCTACTAGTAATTTTTCTGATAATTTCTTCGATCTATTGCCAGGTATTGAGAAAAAGGTATTTATTGAGAAAGGTAAATTTCAAGATTTACAATCCTTTGAAAATAATCTTGGGGTAATGACAT
>JAAZYM010000001.1 GCA_014239655.1 Flavobacteriales bacterium
TAAGTTTTTAACCCATTTCCATTTTGAGGCATACTCATTATAGATAATTTGGTTGGCGCATTACACATTAAGATTCCTTTATTTGAGAAAAAATTAAGAGCTCCATCAACTTTATTATCTAAAGTGAAATTAAAATCCTTAAATAAAATATTATCATTAGATTGAACATTTATAGTTATCATTTCATTTAAAGAGACGTCTTTTCCAGAACTTGAAGTTAATTCAGGGTTTTTAGAAGTTACACTAAAACTAATTATTGCATTTAAATTAGAATCTTTAGATGTCTTATTCTGAGAATCATTTACACAAGAACTAAATAGTAAAGGCAAGCATAGTAATATAAGTAGTAGTTTTTTCATTGTTAATCTATTGTTTAATTAATTCCATATTTATTTTTTTAACTAGAGAAGGACCTTCATAAATAAAACCAGTATAAATTTGTATTAAATCTGCTCCAGCATTAAGTTTCTCAATTGCATCTGCAGCAGAACTAATACCTCCTACACCAATAATAGCGAAAGATTTATTAGATTTCTCTGATAAATATTTTATTACTTCTGTTGATCTATCCTTTAGCGGTTTTCCACTAAGCCCTCCATTTCCTATATTTTCAACTATATTGCTCTCAGTTAATAAGTTGTCTCTATTTATCGTTGTATTTGTCGCTACAACGCCATCTAAGGCGGTTTCATTAATTATTTGGATTATATCATCTAATTGAGAATTTGTTAAATCTGGAGCAATTTTTAGTAAAATTGGTTTAGGTTTAGATTTTTGATTATTAATTTCTTGTAATCTATTTAATAATTTAGTTAGAGGTTCTTTGTCCTGTAGCTCCCTAAGTCCTGGTGTATTTGGAGAGCTTACATTAATCACAAAATAATCTACATGATTAAATAGCTTCTCAAAGCTAATTTCATAATCATTAATTGCTTGATCATTTGGAGTTAATTTATTTTTTCCAATATTACCACCTATTATTATATTAGATTTCTTTCTTCTTAACCTAGAAACTATTGTCTCAACACCGTCATTATTAAAGCCCATTCTATTAATGATTGCATTATCCTTAATTAACCTAAATAATCTAGGTTTTGGATTTCCCTCCTGAGGTAAGGGCGTAACAGTCCCTATTTCAACAAAACCAAATCCAAAAGATTTCAAACCATCAAAAATTAATGCATCTTTATCAAAACCAGCAGCCAATCCAACAGGATTGTCAAAATCAATACCAAAAACATTCCTTTTTAATTTTTCATCCTTCGCAGTAAAAAAGTATTTCCAAAATGAAAATTTATAGGGTATAACAAATAATACCTTTAGAAAAATAAAAGATATCTTATGAATAGATTCTGGATTAAACAAGAATAATAAAGAGCGTAAGAACCTGTAACTAAGAATGTAAAATAGAATAAGAAATAAAAGAAGTAATAATAAAATTAGAAGAATATCATTTGAAGCTCCTGTCCCTAATATTATCATTCAATATTTTTTTTCAAAAATACAAGAATCAATTTAATTAATTACTTCTTCATAAGATGAATTATTATAAAAAACCATTATTTTATCAATATGTTTTTTATCTATAAGTTCACTACTAGTATTTATAGACATATTTCCAACTCCTGAAATTAGCCAATTTGTATTTAAATCTGGATATTTATCAATAATCTTATCAAGTATATCAATACTTGGTTTGTTTCTTCCAGAAAGAATATGAGAAATAGTTGATCTATTTACATTAATTAATAATGCTAAACTATTTGCATTAATATCTACTAATTTCATCCATTTTTTAAATCTAATATTCATTTGACATATGTTAACATTTGTAAACATCAATGATAATAAAATTTATTTAAATATACTAATTAAAAGCTTATTTAATGATATTTATAACTAAGTATTACTTCATATAAAAACTATAAATAATTGATTACTAAGTTTTTAATAGTAAAATCTCTAATTACGCCTTTAATAGTTAGATTAAAACTAATATATACATAATAAATGTTTACAAAAAGTAACTTATAATAATAAAAAAAACATGCTTTTTAAAAAATATTAAGAATATATTTAACCCTTCTTTAAAAAAACAAAAACATGGAAGAATTAGAAGCATATAAATGGTTTATAAACCAATCTCCTATTATTCAAGCGTTATTAGCTGGACTCTTTACTTGGGGGTTAACTGCTATTGGAGCTGCATTAGTTTTCTTATTTAAAAGTTCTAATAGAAAAGTACTAGATATGTGCTTAGGATTTACAGGAGGCGTAATGATTGCAGCTAGCTTCTGGTCTCTCCTATCTCCTGCAATTGAAACTGTAGAAAAACAACAAGAATTAGGTATTACAAATTTACCAATCTGGTTTGCGCCTGCTGTAGGGTTTTTACTGGGAGCCTTATTTTTATACTACTTAGACAAAAAGATACCACATATACATTTATTTGAATCAGTTGAAAATGCTGAAGGACCAAAAACTGATCTAAAAAAGACAGAATTACTTGTGTTAGCAATAGCATTACACAATATTCCTGAAGGCTTAGCAGTTGGTGTTGCTTTTGGAGCACTTGCTCATGGAATGGATATTGGTATCGAAATTGGTGGAGCAATTGCCTTAGCAATTGGAATGGGATTACAAAACGCTCCTGAAGGATTTGCTGTTTCTATGCCACTTAGAAGACAAGGTATGTCAAAATTTAAATCATGGCAATGGGGTCAATTATCTGCAATTGTAGAGCCAATATTTGCAGTTATTGGAGCAGCAATTGTTATATCAGTATACCCTATCCTTCCATATGCACTCGCTTTTGCTGCAGGAGCAATGATTTTTATTGTTGTTGAAGAGGTTATTCCTGAAAGTCAAAGAGGAGGCAATATTGATCTGGCAAGTATCGGCTTAATTCTAGGGTTTATCGTAATGATGATCCTAGATGTTTCTTTAGGATAAATCTTTTAAGCAAATACGTATATTTGCGTAATGACTGCAAATATTAATATAAAAAACAGAAAAGCATCTTTTGCATACCAGTTAATCACTAAATATACAGCCGGTATTGTATTATTAGGATCTGAGATAAAGTCTATCAGAAACAACCAATCAAATATTTCTGATGCTTTCTGCGTTTTTATAGATGATGAACTATGGGCTAAAAACATTCATATAGATGAATATAAAAATAGCGGACATAACAACCATGAGCCAAAAAGAATTAGAAAACTCCTATTAAACAAAATAGAATTAAATAAGATTAAGTCAAAAGTAAGTGAGAAGGGAATGTCAATAATACCAATTCGCTTATTTTCTAATGAAAAAGGAAAGGTTAAGCTAGAAATAGCATTAGCCAAAGGAAAAAAGATTCATGATAAAAGAGAAAGTATAAAAGAAAAAGATATAAAAAGAGATCTAGACAGGATTAAAAAAAACCAATAGAATGAGATATCTAATTATAAGCCTTTTAAGTATATCAATCTTTTTAAGCTGTTCAAAAGAAGAGGACAATATTAACAGTAATCTAAAATTAGATTTTTCTTCAGATACTATAACATTCGACACAGTATTTGCATCTATTGGAAGCATAACCAAAACACTAACAATATACAACAACAACAATTCTAATATCGCCACAAATATTAACTTAAATGGAGCTTCTTCAGCGCACTTTAGAATGAATATCGATGGTGTACCGGGGAATAATCAAAGCAACATATTAATCCCAAAAAATGATAGTATCTTTATCTTTATTGAGGTAACAATAGATCCATCATCCAATACAACTCCTTATATTTTATCAGACTCATTAACATTTGAAATTGGAAATACCTTACAATCTGTTATGCTAGTAGCCTGGGGACAAGATGCAAACTTCCATACTCCAAATACATATGGAGAGATTATTAGTGGAACTGATACAAACAAAATATATTATCATCAAATAGCATCTAATCAAACCTGGACAAACAATAAGCCTCATGTTATTTATGGCTATGTAATTATTGAGCCTAATGCACAACTTGATATTGATCCTGGAACAGACATCTATTTTCATCAAAACTCTGGAATCATAGTTGGAAACCCATTCTCAAGTCAACTTGGAGGGACATTAAAAGTAAATGGCTCATTTAACAATGAGGTTACATTCCAAGGAGACAGATTAGATTCATGGTATGAAAACCTACCTGGACAATGGGATAGGATACGATTTATTCCTGGAAGCTTTAATAATGAAATTAATTATGCCATTATTAAAAATGGAACTATAGGTATACATGCAGATACCGTAGCTAATTCAAATCCTACTGTTACAATAGACAACACGATAATTAAAAACATGTCTTCAATTGGTATTTTAGGTCAAGGAGCCAAATTAAAAGCTTCAAACACTGTTGTTAGTGAATGTGGTCAATACACAGTCGCATGCTATATAGGAGGAGACTATACGTTTAATCACTGTACATTCTCGAATTACTGGAATTATTCATTCAGGAACTCCCCTTCAATCCTATTAAACAACTATTATGTTGATTCATATGACAATACTCAAATCAGAGACCTTAATAACGCCTATTTTGGAAATTGTATTATATACGGGTCATTAACAACAGAGGTTAGTTTTGACAATCATGAAGACGGTCTTTTTAATTATAATTTTGACCATTCATTAATAAAGATTGACCCAAACATAAACACCAATACAAATAATTACAATAATATAGTTAAGAATTTAGATCCAAAATTTACAGACCACCTAAACAACAACCTTACTCTTGAGCAAAATTCTGCTGCAATCAATAATGGAGATTTTCAAATCACTCAGAACAACAACCTTACTACTGATATTAACAATATAACAAGAAACAACCCGCCAGATATTGGGGCGTATGAATACGAAGATTAAAGATTAATAAGAAAATTAATTGTATCTATTTTATCAGCATAATCATTAATTTTTGGAAATTGAGATTGCCCAAACTGAACATTATCCCTTGAAACAATACACTGAAACAATGAATTATTTGATTCAATATAGCTGTCTAAAGCCTTCCTATCATTATAAAACTCGTAAAAGAGCGTAGATATAGATGACTGGATTGAAACATCCTCCTTTAATAAAACAAAGCCATTGTCAAATATATTTTCATTATTCATCAAATAAATTGTCTTATTATAATTATAATTATTAGAATACTTTAAATGATTAATAACATCTTTATATCTGTAGAAAGCATTAAACAATTTATCAAAATCATATTTAGGAGGAAGAAATAATTTTGAAACACTCCTACATCCAAGTCCAAAATACATAAATATATCATCTGATAATAGTTCGAGCTCATGATCAGTTTCAGCACCATCTAAGACTGCAATTGACCTTCTGTTTTTTCTAATAATCTTTTTATATGAATCAAAATAATAATTAAAATATTTTGACGAGCTATCGGAACCTGTAGCTATTACCGCATCAAAATCACTTTTCACAAGATCTTCAACAATCTCAATATAATTACTAATTCTTGAATCAATTTCAATTATCTTATCTAGCAAAAACCTAATTAAAACATCATCTTTTGATGAAAACTTAACCACAAGCCTATTTCCAGTAATCAAAACACAAAACAAATCACTAAAGCCAACCAAAGGAATATTACCAGCCATTATAACAAGAACCCTTTTTGCGTCTATTGAAGGAATATCATAATTAGATAATAAACTATGTATATTATCAAATGACAAGCACTCCTTTATAGATGATATAGCTATATCAATATTACTTTTAGTAAACCAAGGGTTCTTAATTCTAGCATCATTAAAATCATCTCCAAAATAGATTTCTGAATCTAAATTTATTTGTTCTCCTAAGGAAGAAAATAGTGTTATTCTATCTTTTAAATTCATAAAAACTTTATTTTTACAAAACTATAATATACTTAGAATTAAAACCCATTAAAATGAAAAGGATATTATTTCTTGTTATGTCTTTAATTTTCTCAAACCTTATGTTATCTCAGAATGTAAGTTTTAAATTAATAAAAGAATATGAAGACACCCTAAAAATCATCGCCGACAAGATAATGTTCTCAAAAATAGAAGAAGACAGAATAAGAGCCAATGATGGCTTTATGACTATTTTAAAAGATGTTCTATCATATGAAAAATCATACAAATATCCTTTCGATTCTCTAGAAACAATTTCAATACTATCCCCTGCTGACAAGAACTTTAGACTTTTTAATTGGATCTTAAGAAAAGACGATGGAACATTCTCATATTATGCTATTATTCATTATCACAACAGAAAGAAGAAAAAATATGAAATAATAGAACTATTAGATAACTCAGAAAATCTAAGAAACCCAATATCTGATGATTTAGACAGCAAGAATTGGCTTGGGGCATTATACTATGAAATAATATATATTAAAAAATCTGGAAGAAAATACTATACTCTTCTAGGGTGGGATGGCAATGACGGAAACAGTATTAAGAAAATAATTGAGCCTATGTATTTTTCTGGTAAAAACAAGATCAAATTTGGACTACCTATATTTAAACTCAACAATAAATCTAAACAGAAAAGAATTATATTAGAATGCGATTCAAGATCCTCTTTTAGCTTAAAATATGATAAGGATAAAGAAAGAATCATTTTTGATCAACTAGTTCCAATTAAAAAAGAATTAAAAGGTATGCATGAATATTATATACCAGAAGGAACTTATAATGCATTTGAATATAAAAACAGAAAATGGCATCTAAAAGAAGATATTGATGCTAGAAACAAACAAAAAGATAAAAAGAACAAAAAATCACCTAAGATGGGCTTGATAAAACAATGAGCTTAAGAAGGTTTAGCAAGCAAATTGAAGTTGGTTGCGACGAAGCAGGAAGAGGATCTTTATCTGGCCCAGTAGTTGCTGCCGCAGTAATCCTTCCTCAAGATTTTATCAACGATGAACTTAATGACTCTAAGAAACTAACTCATGCTAAAAGAGACAAATTAAACAACATAATCTTAGATGAAGCATTAGCCTGTGAAGTGGGAATCGTAAAACCAAAAAAGATAGATGAAATTAATATTCTAAATGCATCAATACTAGCTATGCATAAAGCGTTAGAAAAAATAGACATAGATTTTAATCTCATTCTTATCGATGGACCATACTTTAAATCCTTTAAAAATAAAAAACACCAATGTATTATTAGAGGAGATAGTAAATTTTACGCAATTGCTGCTGCATCTATAATTGCAAAAACCTATAGAGACAATCTGATGAAAAAAATACATGACAAATTTCCAGAATATATGTGGTGCCAAAACAAAGGATATCCTACGAAAGAACATAAAAGAGCCATAAAAAAGCATGGGCCTTCAATACATCACCGAAGAAGCTTTAAACTTATTGACAAACAGATGTCGCTAAAAATATAAATAACTAATTTTGAAATTATCATTAAAACAATAACATGAAGTTTATTAGAATAATATTTCCACTAATATTAATCTTTATTATCATTGTTATAAGCTATAATACTTATAATAATGCTAAAGCCACAGATAATAACCCATTATCTGTTATTCCTAGTCATGCTTCTATAATACTAAAAATCAACAAACCTGATAAGATTTTTGATTTAATTAACAAACGAGTCATCTGGCAAAAACTAAGTAGTGTATTTAATGCAGACAAGCTAAATAATAATATAAAAGAAATTAACACAACATTCAACACACTAAATTTAAAAGAAAAAAACAGTCTATACATAACATTATTAAAAGACGGAGTTTCTTCTAGTGGTTTTCTAATAAGCTCTGAATTATCGGAAGAGTCTATAAAAAAGATTAAAAACACTTATAAACTATCAAATACAGAAAGCTCAAACTATGACAATATTGATATATATCATATTAATAATGATAGTCTAAACATCTTCTTTACAAATGTAAGTGATCTTGTATGCTTTAGTGCTAGCAAAACAATTATTGAAGATGCAATTAAAGCCTTTAATAGCGAATATAATTTTGTCAATAATGATAGATTCTTAAATATTTACAATACACTAAACAATTCAACAGAAGTTAATATTATCTACAACCTAGATAACCTTATAGGTATTTCTGAAGCTATTCCCAGCAGCATATTAAAGTTATTTGACAACCTAAATGATTGGGTTGCTGCTGATCTGACGATTAGAGACGAAAAAATTATTCTAAACGGATATAACCTTATAGACTATAGACTATCTAGGTTTTCTGATGTTTTAAATAGCCAAGAATCAGAAGAAATAGAAGCCTTTAGTTTTATCCCTGAAAATATTAACCATCTATTTTCTTTAGGCTTTAATAATATAAATGAACTTTATTCAAACAACAATAAACTTCTTGAAAAAAACAATAAAATCTGGGAAATTGAGAAAGACAAGAAAAAAACTCAAGAAACATATAAATTTGATTATAATGAATTTATAAATCATATAGACAATGAAGCAGGGATATTTAATGCTGGCTCCATTAATGAGGAAAATTATTATACATATTTTAAACTAAAAGAATCTATCCACGCATACAGTCTAATACAACGACTCATTAATTCAGAAAAATCAATTAAATATCTTAATAAAGAAATTAATTATATAAATGAAAACGATCTAGTATCAAATATCTTTGGAGAACATTTTGACTTTATTAATCATCATTTCTTTACTGAAATTGATGACTACTTTATCTTTGGTAAATCACCATCAAATCTTGAAATCATAATTGACAACTACATAAGTGGAAGCACTCTAGAAAAAAACATGAATTTTATGAGATTTAAGGAAAATACATTAAGCAAATCAAATCTATTTGTTTATATCAACACAGCAAAATTTATTGAAAGAATAAGTGCTGATTTTAATCTCTCTACTAATCTTGATTCGCTAGATAAATTTACAGGACTTTCATATCAAATCACTAATAACAAATCATATCAAATTAATAATTTCTCATTATATTATGATGAAGATTTTAAAGAATCAATAAAAGAGAAATGGTTTGTTCAGCTTGACACCGTTTCAAAAATGAAACCACAAATTATATACAATCACTCATTAAAGAAAAATGCAATAGTTATACAAGATCTAGCAAAGAAACTGTACTATATTACAGATAATAAAAAATATCGATGGGACAGAAAACTGGATGAATTAATAATTGGAGATATCTCACAAGGAGATTTCTTTAAAAACAACAAAAGCCAAATGCTCTTTAATTCAGCCAATAATGTCTTTATGCTTGATATACACGGAAGAGATGTTGAAAAATTTCCTGTAAAGATAAATGGATCAACAAAAATTACGCACTCTTTATTTGACTACAATAAAAGCAAAAGATATAGGATAATGATTGCTAAAAAAGATAATTCAGTTCTGAATCTTAACAGCAGAGGAAAAAATGTTATCGGATGGAAACACAATAAAAACAATATAATAAATCAAAAACTGAGGCATTTTAAAGAGAAAGAAAAAGATTACATTATTTCTTCTTCAGAAAATGAAATAGAATTATTAGCAATAAACGGAACATCAAGAATGAAGTTTAAATCTGATTATATACTAAATAACATTAGAAATATTATAATTGACAACAAGTCCAACCTTATTACAGTAAATAGCAACAATAAATTATTTATATGTAATCTTGACGGATCATCAAATGAAATTAGCATTTCATCTTTAGACTCTTCATCTAGAATTGCATTTAACAAGGAAAGAAACGAACTCATATTTAGCAACAAAAACAAACTTTATTTTCTTGATGAAAATTTTAATGAAATTGATATTAAAAAATTCGATAATGAAATAAAAGGAATTGAAATATTCAACAACTATATGGTTATTCAAACAAGAACTGAAATTTTTCTTTTCAAGGATAATGAACTAATTAATGGCACTCCATTAAAATATGACGGCACATATTCTATTACTAATCTTTCAAATAACAACAAAATAAATATTTTACTTACAAGAAAAAAGGTTCTCTATAATTATGAGCTAGAATAAATGAGACAATGAAAAAAATGGCAATAATCTATGCTCAGAAAACTCATTAATATCATTAAAAACAATATCATTACCTAGAGATATTATTACATATTGATTCCTTTTATTAGCTTGTAGTTTCTTAACATAATACAGTTGAAATCCAAGATTATAATTAAGATCCTCTTTTATATACAACAATCCAACATTTGTTCCAAGATATATCTGATTAAACAATAAATAATTACATGAAATAGATGATTTATTTATAAAAACAAATGAACTTTGAAGCTTTATATCAAGTATTAACTTATCATCAATAAAATTAACTCCAAAACCATATAAATATGGAAAACCATATACATTAGAAAAATAAAACTGTTTTGAATCATGTTCTAATCGATCGAATTTATTTAAGTTGTGTTTTCTAATAATACCAATTAATAATGCAGCGTATTTAGGATTAGTTGCATAGCCTGCTTTCTTAAGACCTCTAGCCCATAATTTGTATCTTTTAATGGGAAGATCAAATAAAGTCGAATAACGTGAGCTATTAGACAAAAAAAGCGAGTGATCTCTGTATGAATCTTCAGCAGTACTATATTTTCTAAAACATTCATCTTGCTCATCATCATCATAATAGACTCTATCTCCTTCCCATGAATTATGACACTTTATACCAAAGTGATTATTTGCCTCCTTTGCAAGAAAACTATCTCCATTTGAGGACTCAAGTATTCCTTGAGACAAAGTTATGCTTGCTGGTATTTTAAAAAGATTCATTTCTTCTACAGCAATCTCTTTATATTTATTAATATAATCTTGAGCTGTATTCTGTGAAAAACAAGCTAATGATATAATTAATAAAGGAACTACTATCAATTTCATAATCTAAAATTAATAATATTATACTCCTTTAAAACTTTAGAGAAAAAATTAATATTAACATGATTATTAATATTCTAAATAATAGGCAAATGGAGATTAAATCTATCGTTCATTCCAACATTTCCTTGTAAACCACCTGTATGTATTATCAATACAGAACTATCAGCAATCTTTCTTCTCTTAATTAAATCATCTACCCCATAAACCATCTTAGCTGTATACATAAGATCTAATGGGATATTATTTACAAGGTAAAATTTGTCTATAAAATCTACTAATCCTTCATTAAACTTAGCATATCCTCCAAAATTGTATTTGTCTACTAATGTCCAATTATCTTTATTAGTCCATAAAGCAATATCTTTTTGTAATTTTTTATAACCTCCGAGTGCAACAAAACCTAAAATATGCTGATTAATATCTGAAGCATTTATAATCCCAGATATAGTCCCTCCAGTACCAACTGGACAACATATATAATCATATTTCTCATAATTATTAATGATATTAGATGCTCCTTTAATCGCTAACTTATTCGTCCCTCCTTCGGGAATAATATATGGATTACCGTAAATATTTTTTATGCTAGACAAAAATTCTTTAGACTCCTTTAATTTATACTTATTCCTAGATATATAAACTAATTTCATTCCATTATTAACAGCCTTTTGAAGAGTATTGTTTAATGGAGAATGCTCTTCTCCTCTAATTACACCAATTGAAGAAAGGTTATTATTATTTGCTATTATAGAAGTTGCAAGGATATGATTTGAAAATGCCCCCCCAAAAGTTAAGACTGTATCAAATGATTTTGATATTGCCTCTTCTATATTATACTTTAACTTAAAATATTTATTACCTGAAACCTCAGAATCAATTAAATCAAGCCTCTTAATGCTAACCTTGACATTAGCATCTTTATACATTGAATTAAAAATTTTATGCGTTTCAATTTTCATAATAGCAAATATCGTAATTTTGCTATATGAGTAAAGAACAATCAAACTTTAAAGAAATTATTCTAAATGGTATTCCAAATAAGCTTCCTAAATTAAAAAAATATGATGCTAAAATAAACCACGCCCCCATTAGAAAAGACATTTTAAAAACTAAAGAAAAAAAACTAGCATTAAAAAATGCATTAAGATATTTTCCTTCTTACATGCATCCCAAACTAGCTAAAGAATTTCTAGATGAATTAAAAAAATATGGAAGAATATATATGTATAGATTTCGTCCAGACTATATTATTAAGGCAAGACATATTGAAGATTTTCCTTACAAATCAAAACAAGCAGCAGCTATACAATTAATGCTATCAAACAATCTAGATAATTCTATTGCCCAACATCCTCACGAATTAATAACATATGGCGGTAATGGTTCAGTATTTCAGAATTGGGCTCAATACCTGCTCTGTATGCAGCTACTTGCAACCATGACAGATCAACAAACATTAGTTATCTATTCTGGTCATCCAATGGGGTTATTTCCATCAAATAAATCTGCACCAAGAGCAGTTATTACTAATGGAATGATGATTCCAAACTATTCTTCTCCAGATGATTGGGAAAAATTCAATGCTTTAGGCGTTACACAATATGGACAAATGACAGCTGGATCATTTATGTACATTGGTCCACAAGGAATTGTACATGGAACAACAATAACTATTTTGAATGCAGCAAGAAAAATTGACAAAAATGCTACAGATTTATGCGGAAAAATATTTGTCACATCAGGATTAGGTGGCATGTCAGGAGCTCAACCAAAAGCTGCTGTAATTTCCAATGGAATATGTATTGTGGCTGAAATAAACAAAAAAGCAACTAAAAAAAGACATGAACAAGGTTGGGTAGATATGGTTTTTGACGATCTTGACAAGTTAATTGATAGAGCAATAGTTGCTCAAAAAAGAAAAGAATCTATCTCTCTCGCTTATAATGGCAATATTGTTGATTTATGGGAAAGACTTGTTGAAAGAAAAATTAAAATTGACATAGGATCAGATCAAACATCTTTACATAATCCGTGGTCAGGAGGATACTATCCTCAAGGAATGAGCTTAAAACAAGCAAATAACCTAATGGTTAGTGATCCAGTTGCATTTAAAGAAAAAGTACAAACAACTCTTATTAGACATGTAAATGCAATTAATAAGATGTGTCGTCAAGGAATGTATTTTTTTGATTATGGAAATGCTTTCTTACTTGAATCAAAAAGAGCAGGAGCAAAAATACTTAACAAAGAAGGTGATTTTAAATATCAATCTTATGTTCAAGATATAATGGGTCCAATATGTTTTGACTATGGTTTTGGCCCATTTAGATGGGTTTGTTCTTCTAATAACAAGCAAGATCTAGAAATTACAGATAATATTGCTAAAAAAGTCTTGAAAAAATTAATGGCAGATTCTCCTAATGAAATAAAACTTCAGATGAATGATAATATAAATTGGATTCATTCAGCAAGCAAAAATAATCTAGTTGTTGGGTCACAAGCAAGAATATTATATGCCGACTCAAATGGAAGAATCGAGATTGCACTTGCATTTAATAATGCAATTGCAAATAAAACTATTAGTGAACCGATAATTCTTGGAAGAGATCATCATGATGTATCTGGAACGGATTCCCCTTATAGAGAAACATCAAATATATATGACGGATCTCAATATACAGCTGATATGGCTATCCAAAATGTTATTGGAGACTCATTTAGGGGCGCTACATGGGTTTCAATTCATAATGGTGGTGGTGTTGGATGGGGGGAAGTAATTAATGGAGGATTTGGTATGGTTATTGATGGCTCTAAGGAATCGGAAGATAAAATCAAGAATATGTTATTTTGGGATGTAAACAATGGTATTGCTAGAAGGAACTGGGCAAGAAACAAAGAAGCAAATTTTGCAATTAAAAGAGCTATGAAACAAAACAAAAAATTAAAAGTATTTATTCCTAATGAAACAGATCCAGAATTAATTAACTCATTAAATATAAATTAATTATCTAACTTCTGCTCCTAAAACATCAACATACTCCTTCATAAGTTTCTCCATAATTACATCAACATGTTTATCTGTTAATGTTTTAGTGTGATCTTCAAATATGAAAGACAATGCATATGACTTCTTTCCTTTAGGTAAATTATCTCCTTGATATACATCAAAAAGATTCACCTTACTTAATATGTTATTATCAATTTTTCTCGCTATTTTCTCTAACTCTACAAAGGAAACATTATCATTAATTAGTAACGAAAGATCTCTTCTTATAGCAGGAAATTTATTTACAGGGACATAAGTTATCTTTTGATTTTGTACAAGCTCAATAATCAAATCCCAGTTAAAGTCTGCAACATACACAGAATTCTTAATCTTAAATTGACTAGTGATTTTATTTCTAACCATACCAAATGAAACAATTAATTTCTTTTTAAAATAATATTCGAGACAATCGGTATATAATGAATTATCCTTTGTAATAACTTTAAAATTAGTCAAACCTAATTTATTTAAAATTGAATGAACAATCTCTTTTAAATAAAAAAAGTCAACCATAACAGCTTGTGAATCCCAATTTTCAGCTTCCTTATTACCAGTAATTGCTAGAAAAAGATGCTGAGATTCTAGATATTCCTTATTAAATAAATATGTCTTACCAAATTCATAAAACTTAAGATCATTATTTTTTCTATTTAAATTATATTCAAGGCTCTCCAATGCAGAAAACAACAAAGTTCTTCTTAAAACATTTAAATCACTACTTAAAGGATTAATAATTTTGACATTGTTATCTTTACTTATATCACTATTAAGTAATGTATATTTTTCTTTAGTTAACGAATTGTTCATTATCTGATTAAAACCACTACTAGATATATGATTAGAAACAATATTTTTTAATCTAAAAGAATCAAGCTTATTAGAACTAGTTACTGAAGAATTTAACTTTTTAGGAATCATAATATTATTAAAACCATATATTCTAAGGACCTCCTCAATAACATCAACCTCTCTTGTAACATCTACTCTAAAAGGAGGAACATGAAGTGACAAAGCGCTATCACTTTCATTGATAATCTTAATCTCTAAATTATTAAGAATTTTCTTTATAATATTCCTATCTATTTTTTCTCCTACTAAGCTGTCAATTGAATTATAGGTAAATTCAACAATATGATCATTAATCTTATTAGGATAATAATCAGAAATTTCAGATGATATAGAACCACCACATAGCTCTTTAATCAATAATGCAGCCCTTTTAAGAGCATAAATAGTGATATTAGGGTCACAACCCCTCTCATATCTAAATGAAGCATCTGTATTAAGGTTATGGTGTTTAGACGTTTTTCTAATTGAAACTGGATTAAAATATGCTGATTCAATAAAGATTTCCTTTGTATCTTGAGTAACTCCAGATTTTAATCCACCAAAAACACCTGCAATACACATTGGTTCTTTAGCATTACAAATCATTAAATCATTTTTAGTAAGCTTTCTCTCTTTTTCATCTAAAGAGATAAATGATGAATTATTCTTAGCAGTTCTAACTATAATTTTTTGATCTATAATTTTTGACACATCAAACGCATGTAAAGGCTGTCCCGTTTCATGCAAGACATAATTAGTAATGTCAACCACATTATTAATTGGATTTATGCCAATAGATAAAAGTTTATGTTTTAACCACTCAGGAGATTTGGCAACCGAAATATTACTTATTGAAACA
>JAAZYM010000043.1 GCA_014239655.1 Flavobacteriales bacterium
AAAGAAAATGAGAAATGGGAAGAAAAAACTATAAGATGCAGAACAATTGGAGATATGACATGTACTGGAGTTGCTGAATCTGAAGCCTCAACCATTGAAGAAATTATTGATGAGGTAGCCTCTACAAGAATTACAGAAAGAGGAGGTCGGGCAGATGATAAAAGATCTGAAGCTGCAATGGAGGATAGAAAGAAAGAAGGTTATTTTTAATATCGAATCTATGAATAAAACGAAAGGATACCTAAAAATGGAGCTATTAAGGTTTACAACAGCAGGAAGTGTTGATGACGGAAAAAGCACATTAATTGGTAGATTACTCTATGATAGCAAAGCTATCTTTGAAGATCAAATGGATATTCTAGAAGAAACATCAAAACAAAGAGGTGAAGAAGGAATTAATCTTGCACTTTTAACTGATGGTTTAAGATCAGAAAGAGAACAAGGGATTACTATTGATGTAGCATATAGATACTTCGCAACCCCTAAGAGAAAATTTATTATAGCAGATACTCCTGGACACATACAATATACAAGAAATATGGTCACTGGTGCATCTACTGCAAATCTAGCTATTCTTCTAGTTGATGCTAGAAAAGGAGTAATTGAACAAACAAAAAGACACGCATTCATTGCCTCCCTTTTACAAATACCTCATATAGCAGTATGTATCAATAAAATGGATCTAGTAGATTATAAACAAGACGTATACGAGAGAATTAAATCTGATTTTCAAGATTTCTCTTCAAAACTAGAAACAAAAGACATTCATTTTATTCCAATTTCTGCTCTATATGGAGATAATGTAGTAGACAGATCAGGTAATATGAACTGGCATGAAGGATCTACCTTAATGCATCTACTTGAAAACATTCATATTGGAAGCGATCATAATCATGTAGACTGTAGATTCCCCATACAATATGTTATTCGTCCTCAATCGAAAGAGTTTCCTGATTATAGAGGATATGCAGGTAGAGTTGAAGGAGGTATATTTAAATATGGAGATCAAGTAAAAATACTTCCTTCAGGACTTATCTCAAAGATAAAATCTATTGACACTTTTGATGGATCAATAGAAGAAGCTTTCTCTCCTATGTCTGTATGTATAACATTAGAGGATGATATTGATATTAGTAGAGGAGACATGCTTGTTAGAGAACACAATCAGCCATCTACAGGTCAAAATATAGATATTATGATTTGTTGGATGAATGAAAAGAAAATGGCACTAAGGGGAAAATATACTATCCGACATACTAGCCAAACTGCTAGATGTATAATTAAAGAAATAAGATATAAGATGGATATTAATAGCCTTCATAGAATTGAAAATGACAAGGAAATAGGGTTAAATGATATAGGGAGAATATCAATAAAAACAACCAAGCCATTGTTTTTTGACAAATATAATAGAAACCGAAATACAGGAAGTATTGTCTTGATTGATGAAGCTACTAATGAAACTGTTGGAGCAGGAATGATTATCTAAATAATCTCTAATTTAATGTAAAGTTTATAGGAATTGTAAACATTACCCTAACTGCTTTTCCCCTTTGTTGTCCTGGTCTATATTTTGGCAACAATGAAACAACTCGTAATGCCTCTGCATCAAGGTTTTTATCTACACCACGAACAATCTTTACATTTGTGACCTTACCCTGCCTATCGACAATAAAACTCACATATACTTTTCCTGTTATATTGTACTCTTTAGCTATTGCAGGATATCTAACATTCTTTTGAATAAATTTCATTAAACCTAAATCACCACCAGGGAATTCTGGCATGTTCTCTACTACCATGAAAAATTCTTCGTCATCTTCCTCAATCTCAATGATCTCATCTTCATCTGTATCTGTCTCCTCAATCTCAACTTCATTCTCAATCTCAACTTCATCTTCAACAATCTCAATTATCTCAGGTGGTGGTGGTGGTGGTGGTGGTGGTTTAACTTCCTGTCTTGTAATAGGAATGATCTCCTCTTCCATATCATCTAAATTCAAATCACCTAAATTATAATTTGACCTGTCATAACTCTTCCACTCAAAAGCAATAAGCACTATAACTAATGTAATAGCTAAACCTATTTGAAAAAACATATTTTTCTTATTCTCTAAACTAATTTTTGGGTCTTTCTTTGGTATCATATATTTTAACTTACAAGTTTTTCATAATCATCTGAACTTAATAAATCTTCAAGCTCAGAATTATCACTAATAGAAATTTTGATAATCCAACCTTCTCCAAATGGGTCGCTATTTATTAATTCTGGATTATCCTCCAATTTTTCATTAAACTCTAGAACTTCACCATTAATTGGCATAAATAAATCAGACACTGTTTTTACCGCTTCAACTGAACCAAATACTTCTTCTTTCTCTAATTGTTCTCCCTCGGTATCAATATCAATATAAACAATATCCCCAAGTTCACTTTGAGCAAAAGATGTGATACCAACATATGCTTCATTACTTTCAATTCTTAACCACTCATGATCTTTTGTGTATTTTAAGTTATCTGGGAAATTCATCTTCTATAAATTTTTTGTCAAAAATACAATTTTTTCTATCCTAACAAAATTATCCAGCTAAAGTAAATCTCAAACTAAATCCTGCATTTGTAATTGAGCCTGGAAAGGTAGTAGAAATAAAAGGATTCGTAATTACCTTGTCATAAAAAGCTTTAATATTTAAACGTTGATTTAGCACGTAATCAGCTGAAAATTTTATACTAATAACTTGCTGTCCCATTGTGATTTGTTCAACGTCTTCAATTACCTTTCTGATAATTGTTTTGTTATTTCTAATATTTAAATCTAACTTCAAATCTAGATCAGAAGACATCTTTTTTCCTCTTGCTCCAGAAATAAATCTAAACTCAACATCTTTTACTCTAAATCCAGTCCCAATAACATAATCTTTAGTATTTGTTTCTGTTAACTGATTGTTAGTTAAAGAAAGTGATAACATTCTACTGTTTTTAATTTCAATCTTTGTGATTAAACTGTTCTTCCATAACATATCTAATTTAAAAAGCGGGCTAAATTGTTCATTTATTGAAACTTGTGATATTTCTCTCTGCACATGATAACTCATATTATTTAGATTCATTTCATCACCATCTACATAATCTAAATTTGTATTATATGAACTAACACTATATGTACTCCTATATGAGTGAGATAAACTAAATGTTTTAAAATATCTTTTTATTGATTTAATCTTTATTAACCCATCATAAGTAATTCTCCAATTAGGTAATGGGATAACAGGCATCTGATTTAAAGAAACATTAAGAGAACTCTTTCCTCCATAAGCGGCTAAGAAAGCTGGAATCATTACCTCCTGTGAGGTTGGCCCATAACCCCCAGTTATAGTTGTGTCGCTATTATTAACTGTATATTCAATTGGAAAACCTGAATTTGAACTAATAACTCCATTAAAATTGGGGTTTTCTACAGCTAATCTGTTTGCAATATCTGCCCTGTATCCGCGAAACTTTGCAAAAGTTGATGAAGAATAATCATCATCACTTCCAACAAAAGCTGTAGGAAATGAAATAAAAGATATACTATAACTTCCAGTTTCTGTTGGGCTAAAGGAATTAAATCCATTATTTATATTATCCCACCTAAAATATTCCTGACTACTAACTGATGTGTTTTTACTAGCATTTAATTCAATCCTAAATTGTTTTATTGGCTCTATTGTACTTCGGAGCGTCAGATTCCTGCTGCTATTAGTCTTATATTGAGTGTTTAATGAAGTGTCTTGAGTAATCCACCCACCAGAACCCGCAATGTTTCTAATATCATTTTGACTTCCTAATACAAAAGGAATAGTAGGGGCCATACTAGACCAATCTTGTCCTAATAGGTTAGGCTGAAGCATATAACCAGGTAATAAAGTTCCTCTGTTTTGGCTAAAATTAAAAGATATATTTTTAACTCCTAACATAAAACGTGTTAAATGTTTAAAGAACTCAAATTTATCTTCTTCCTTTGGATCCTCATCTTTTTTATTGTTCCTGCTTGGCCTCCCCCTAACATTACCCTTGTTTAGGCTCTTAAAATATGGGACTTTATTATATAAAGTTGTCAAATTAATTTGCCCATTATACTGCCTTGATTGAGAGTTTTGTATTATGTTCCCTAAGTTCTCTAAGGCTAATGGGGCTGCTTGCCAATCATAATTTCCATTATATCTAGTTGTTAGAGACATAAAGTTTAATAATGGTATTTTATTTAATGGAAACTGATAATTAAGACTCATCGTCTGATGATATGAAGTGGGCCTTCCTGAATTCCAGAAATTATTCCAAATCGTATCCATCTTTTGCTTATACTCAGGATCTGACTTGTCTATTCTACCATATGGCTCATCAATATTGGCCTTACTATTAACTGCAAAATCTAATTTTAATGTTCTGGTAATATCATACTTAAACTCATACATCTTATTCCATTTAAAAAACTTATTGTAGGTTGGGAAAATTATCATATTAGAATTACTAATATTTCTTAATTTAACTTCATTATAATTTCTATCTATCTCAGTCCTATAAGAAAAGGACTTAGGCATATTATTAAAGTTAAAATCTTTTATAAAACGCATATATGGTGATCTACCAAGATTAAATTTTGCGAATGGTTTTATATTTTTAGGTTTTGTATTATAATTATATGTGATTGATCCTCTATAGTTTACTGTTCGATTATATTCAGTATTAATATTTCTAATGAATGTTTCATTTTTCGAATAAGAAACTGTAAAATTCTCAAGATCATAAACTCTACTTTTCTTCTGGTCTTCACCCTTCTGAACAGTCTGTGTCTTTCGCACATTAGTAAAATTTATACTCTTTCTTTTAATATAATCCTGGGTAATATGCTTTAATGAATCTTTTTCTTGTTTACTATCTAATGTTTGTAATGAGGTAGATAATAAAATATCTGGATCAAGCGGATTATATTGTGGGTTCCTTATAGATTCAGATCTACCTATATACATAGGAATTTTAATTCCTTGTTTCTCGGAGAAAAATTTTCCTAAATCAAAATTGGATGATAAATCATATTGATATGCGTTATACTTTTGTCTTTCATTAACTTTCTTTTCAATACTCCCAAAACCAATAGTACTCATATTACCAGAAATTGTGACATTACCAACATCAGCTATCCTAGCGGTTAACCTTCCATTTGCTGCCCATCCTCCATACTCATCAAAATCTGTAAGACGCAACTCATTAACCCATATCTGACCACATTTCGACAAGCCATCATCATCACTATCAAAAGATGTTTTTTTAGGATTTCTAACACCTATCATTATTGTCTTTACTTGAGATAAATTAGGGTTCCCTACAACTGTTATTTTTCCTCCAGATGCATACTTTATGAATGGCGAAGCAACATCAGTGTTATTAAAATTACGTTCTTGCTTTGCTAACTGAAAAATCTCAAATGCTATATCGATCTCATTTGATGAAGGCCATACTTCTTCTCTAGATGTTGCATAATGAGGTGTTGGTTTTAATTTAATCTCATATTCATAATAATTAGATGTAAAGTCTGTTCCTAAACGAATAAAACAAGATAAATCACCATCATTTAAATTATCCTCTTGCCCTTCTGCATGTACAAACATTTTTATTCTTTTATAAGCACGTACATCTAAATCTGACTTCTTATATGCAGCTCTAGAATCACCATCCTTTAAATTACAAATCTTTAATACTAATGATTGTTCATTTTGCTGTCTTAATGTGGTAGTAGTATTATCTGTTTCCTGTTCAATACCCGGAGGCAATACATAGTTTATTGGAGATCTATTCCCATTCTCTTCAATATTTACTGCTGAAACATCAAAAGATGTTTCTTGCTGATCATCCAATGGTATATATTCTCCTGGTTCAGTAAGATCAAAATTATACCTCCTCCATTCTCCCCTTACCAAGTCAAAAGTTGCAAACCTACATACAATTGGTTGGTTAAAATTGGTAAAATTCATTCTTATAAACCTTATAGATTTAAAATCCTGAATACCTCCAACCACCTTATCTGGCTGATATACTGGAACCCTAAACTGATACCATTTTATATTTCTTTGATTACCATTCTCAGTCTTAACAGAAGTTTCTAAAACATCAGAAATATAACTATCTCCTACGTCCATGCCTGGAAATAATCTTAACTTATACTGAAAATAACTTTCAGTCTCACTTAAAGTATTATCTCTATTTATATCTTCAGAATTTGGCTGTGTAGAGGCTGAGGTAGGGTAAGATTCCGGCGACTGTTCAGTTGTTGATGAATTGCCATCGGTATTATTATAATTCTTATATCTATTTAATATATCTGTAGAAACATTATCAAAATCTGTTCCTCTAAAATAATGAAAATCATCACCAGAAGGATCTTCTAATGCATTCTGGTATGCAATAGACCCTGATCCGTATACAGTTTCAACCTGTTGCAAATAATTAGATTGAAAAAATAATTGCTCATCATTATTACTTAAGCCATCCAAACCAACATCTTGATATTCTCTTGATAAAGGATCATTATCGAATGCCTCAACAATTGAAAAATTAGTTGGCACTCTACCCCATTGTGTAGTATCTACATCCACTACTGTTGCGTTAATAGGTAGCCCATTTTCAAAACTTTTATAACCATCTTTTAACACATCTTCAGAAACATTACCAAGATTTATATATAAATCTCCACCATTATGATTTACTAAGCCATCTTCAGAATTAAAGGGATCCATCATCCAAAATTCAATAAACTCTATGTTTGCAGCCTCGAAATCATTAGTTTCTAATTTTCTCATTATACCTGCCCAATTCTCACTAGGGTTATAGAGGGTGCCATTTTCTTTTAATCCATTAATTGTATAATTATTTGGACCTCTCTCCTCAGGGTAATAGGCAACATCTAATACAGAAAGATTTGTAATCTGACTTCCTAAGTCTGGATCTCTATTTGGGAACACTTCCGTCTCTAAAATCTCTCTAACATAATGATATGATTGCTGTTGGATGGTATTTCCATTTGCTAATGATAATGTTTTATTGATGTTTGGTGGAGTAATTGATGTATTTCTAAAAAACAGTGGATCAATTGTATACCAAGCAAGCTTTGCTCTTTTGAATCCAATCTCAAGATTATCGTTTAATGAAGCATTTTCAAAAATATCTTCTTGACCTTGAGGAATACTAGCCATCCTCCAAGCTCCCATATTTCTTATATCTATTGATGTTTTACTCGCTTCAAAGTCATCAATATAAGAGACTCCTTCCTTACCCACAGCTCTATGATGACCAGGAATAAGATGAGCAAATTCTGCATTTGCTATCAATCTTGACTTTGATTTTGTCTCTATAAATGGAACAAAATCTATAGCTTTTGTCAGCCAAGGAGCTTCTGTTTGATAAGTTCCATCCAGCCCCCATATTGTGTTGGAAATTGGCTCATCTCCTGTATTAATCTTATCAGTATAGGGTCTTTCTGTTAAATTTAAAATAGTGGCTCCTAATACAAAATCTTTATTGATATCATAATCAGCATGCAAACCAACAAGAGTTTTATTTTGCAAACCAAACATTGAATTGTTTTCTAAAGAAATTTTTATTGGAATACCTGAATTTAAAATCCCTTCATTCAATATGGTTACTCGACCCATATTATAATCAACAGTATAATCTTGATTTTCCACTAACTTCTGTGAACCTGCTGTTACTGTCACTGATCCTTCTGGAACATTCATCGCATTTAATCTAATTTCTGAACCTGAAGCTCCTTGATAACTCCCTTTAATTCTAAATTTATTTAGCTCAGGATATTGCTGGGCAACAGTTAATGTGGAATCATAAAGAACCTGATAAACATACTTATCTGCTAAAGACTGATCACTAAATTGACTTCTTAAATGCTCTCCAAAAGGCTGTCTTACTGGAAAAATAATTCTTCCATTAGCTGATTTAACAGTCAGTCCTTCTATAAAATCAAATACCCCATCTGATTGATTATCCATCTGTTGATCTAATTGATCTACATTCATCACTCTTATAAGTGGAAGGCCTTCAAGATTTCCCTCTGGAATATAGTTTGTTATTGCTCCTGATTCTTCCGTATTCTCATAAACAACATCTAAGATAAAGCCATTATTACTCATCTGATATGCTCCTAAAGCATAAATATTCTTCATCATCAAATGCCAATTGGGAAAATTAGGAGAGAAATTAGTTCCTTTTAATAATTTTACAATTAATGATTGAGGAGCAGTAGGACCTGAAGATGTAAACTCTCCAACTTGGTATGTAGTGTTTCCAATGGTATATTGGAACGCTACAGCTAGAACCTCATCATTATTTAATGCTTGATTTAAAGAAATATATCCAAGTTGTGGATGAAGAGAGTACTCTTGTGCAGTTAATTTTCGCGCTCTCTCTAATTTCTCATAATCTTGGCCATTTAAGAAACCAATACCTATCTGTGAAGAAAGTACATTATTCACATCATTAATGTCTCTAATACCACTAAACGGTGGATTTGTCAGAGACTCAAACATATCATTAGCTGCATTATTATCAGGATAAACTCCACCATTAGATAATGTAAACTGTGTGTTATATATATTTCCATTAGTCTCCCCTAAATCTAAAAATGATACTATATTTCTAGTATCATTTGTCGTTCCTGTCTTATTAGTAACCCATACCTCAACTCTTGTTATATTTATTGGCGAATTAACAAATGGGAGATTGCTAAGTGCTGCATCATAACTTTCTTTAAAATAATGCGCTAGAAAAAAGTGCTTATTTGCCTCATATTGATCGGCATATATATCAAATTCTGATGTCTGAGCACCTCCACTTACCTCAATCTCTGACATTGAACTTTTTTGCTGAGACAAAATACCTGTTATAGTGGTTCTGCCAAATTGCATCTGAGTCTTAAAGCCAAATAATGATTGACTCCCAGTAATTAATGACCCATTAAGAGGTAAGCTCACATTACCTACCTCTATCTTTTTAACTATTTCATCCTCATATCCAGTATACTCTAACTTCATGTTATTCTCAAAATCAAAGGTTGCCTCTGTATTAAAATTAGTAGTTAGCTTTAGCTTATCACCAATTTTACCAATTACATTCATCTGAATCTTTTCCTGAAAATCAAAGGTTGCTGTCCTTCGTTGCTCTTCAGTTAGCGATGGATTATC
>JAAZYM010000013.1 GCA_014239655.1 Flavobacteriales bacterium
AATGGATAAGGCATTATTAAGAAGAGGCTCACAAACAGTACATGAAAAATGGGATAATAATATAGCTATCCTTTCAGGAGACACACTATTAGTAAATTCATATTCATTAATATCATCTTTGGATAAAGTGATTATGAGTGACGTTCTAGATGTCTTTTCAAAAACTGCTATTTTAGTCTGCGAAGGCCAGCAATTAGACATGGATTTTGAACAACAAGAAGATGTATCTATCCAAGATTATCTCGAAATGATTGAGAAGAAAACCTCTGTTTTATTAGCAGCCTCTTTTCAGATTGGCGCATTAATTGGGGGAGCTGTAAAATTAGATCAAAAGCTATTATATGATTTTGGGATAAATTTAGGGATGGCTTTTCAATTACAGGATGACCTTCTGGATTTATATGGAGACTCAAATAAATTTGGCAAGAAAATAGGGGGTGATATAATTACTAATAAGAAAACGTATTTGTATTTAAAATCACTTTCTTTAGCTGATTCAAAACAGAAAGAGAAATTAGTTGATTTATATTCTAATAGTATCATAAGTGAAGAAGAAAAAGTTGCTTGTGTCAGAATTGTCTTTGATCAGTTAGATATCTTTGATATAACAAAGAATGAAATTGGAAATTATCATGCAGAAGCAATCGCTTGTCTTAATATGCTCTCTATTAATAAGAAAGATCATCTGAATCACTTTGCCGATATTCTTTTAAAGAGGGAGGTTTAAAGTGCCTTAAATCTTGTCGTAATTCAATAAAATTAGATAGTTTTACACTTTATTTGATTGAGTCATATGGATAAATTTTCATTTCTTGGTGCAACTCATATTAATATGGTTGAAGAGATGTATCAGCAGTATCTTACAAATGATTCTAAACTTGATAAGGAATGGAAGTATTTTTTTCAAGGTTTTGATTTTGCTCATAAATCTTATGAGATAGATGCAAATAAAAATGATCTTCCTAAAGAATTTAGGGTTATTACTCTTATAGACGCATATAGAAAAAGAGGTCATCTTTTTACTTTAACAAATCCTGTAAGAGATAGAAGAAAACATACCCCAACACTTGACTATACTAATTTTGGGCTGGAGAAGAATGATATGGAGACTGTTTTTCAGGCTGGAAATGAAATAGGAATTGGACCAAGCACACTTTCTGATATTATTGATCACCTTAATATTGTTTATTGCCAATCTATTGGGGTTGAGTTTATGTATATACGAGATCCAAAGAGATTACGCTGGATTATTGACAAATTACATGAGAATTCAAACACTCCAAAATTTTCTTCTGATCAGAAAAAACATATCTTACATAAGATTAATCAGGCAGTAGCATTCGAAAGTTTTTTACACAAGAAATTTGTTGGACAAAAAAGATTTTCTTTAGAAGGAGCAGAATCTTTAATTCCGGCATTAGATGCATTAATAGAGTATAGCTCTATATTAGGAGTGGAAGAATTTGTAATGGGAATGGCACATAGAGGAAGATTAAATATTCTAGCTAATATTTTTAACAAAACCTATAAAGAAATATTTTCTGAATTTGAAGAAAAACAATATGAGGATGATTTGATTGCAGGGGATGTAAAATATCATCTTGGTTTTACTTCGCAACAAAAATGTAATAATGGTAATAATGTTAAGTTAACTTTATCTCCAAACCCTTCACATCTAGAGGCTGTTGATCCTGTTGTAGAGGGGATTACAAGAGCTAAGATAGATTGTCAATATGAAGGAGACTGCAATAAGATTATGCCAATTTTGATACATGGGGATGCTGCTATAGCAGCTCAGGGAGTTATGTATGAGGTAGTACAAATGGCAGAATTAAAAGGATATCAAAATGGAGGGACAATACATATTGTTGTGAATAATCAGGTAGGTTTTACAACTAATTATTTGGATGCTCGTTCTAGTACATATTGTACAGATATTGCAAAAGTAACGTTATGTCCAGTTTTTCATGTTAACGGGGATGATGTTGAGGCGGTTACCCATACTTTAAAGATTGCATCTGAATACAGACAGAAATTTAATAAAGATGTTTTTATTGATCTGCTTTGTTATAGAAAATACGGCCATAATGAAGGGGATGAGCCAAGATTTACACAACCAAAACTTTATGATATTATCTCTAAACATCCAAATCCCCGAGAAATTTATAAAAGTAAACTTATGAGTGAACAAGTTTTGGATGCAGTTGAGATAGATATGGCAGATCAAGAAATTCAAGATATGTTACAATCGCGTTTTGATGAGTCTAAAGAGATAGAAAAAGCAAAAATAACACCATTCCTTCAAGATGAATGGCGTGGGTTTAAAAGATTAAATAAGATAGAGTTTAGCAAGTCTTCAACTAGTTGTGATCAGTCAAGATTACTTGGTCTTTCTAAATATTTGTATGATGTCCCAGATCGGAATCATCTATTTAAAAAAACACAGAAATTACTAGATAATAGAAAAAGAATGATTGAGTCTAATAAATTAGACTGGTCAATGGGAGAGTTGCTTGCATATTCTTCACTATTAGATGAAGGTTTTTCTGTTAGAATAAGCGGCCAAGATGTTGAGAGAGGGACATTCTCCCATAGACACGCTATCTTGAAATTAGATCATTCAGAAGAGGAAATTTCTTTATTAGACAAGATTAGTGAAACTGCTAGCTTTGATATTTATAATTCATTATTATCAGAGTATGGTGTGTTAGGTTTTGATTATGGATATTCTATAACTACACCAAATACACTTACTATATGGGAAGCACAATTTGGTGATTTTAGTAATGGAGCACAAATTATGATTGATCAATTTATAAGTTGTGCTGAAGATAAATGGAAAGTACAGAGTGGTTTAGTTATGCTTCTTCCGCATGGTTATGAAGGGCAAGGAGCTGAGCATTCATCAGCGAGACTAGAGAGATACCTTCAGTTATGTGCCCAAAATAATATGCAGATTGTAAATTGCACTACTCCAGCAAATTTCTTTCATGTTTTGAGAAGACAATTAAAAAGAGATTTTAGAAAACCATTAATTGTTCTAACGCCTAAAAGTTTATTGAGACATCCAAAATGTATTTCCTCTTTAGAGGAGCTTTCAAATGGATCATTTTATGAAATAATAGATGATAATAAGGCTAAGAAGGATAATATTAATAAGTTGGTTATGTGCTCTGGAAAGATCTATTATGAGTTAATAGAAAGAAGAGATCTTCTAAAAAATACTAATGTGGCTATTGTTAGGATTGAACAATTGTATCCTCTTAATATAGAAGCTATTAAAGAGCTACATAATAAATATAATAAGTGTGATATTTATTGGGTTCAAGAGGAGCCTGAAAATATGGGGGCATGGTCATATATTTTGTCAATCTTGAGAAAATTAAATCCTCAAGTTATATGCAGAGAAGCAAGTGCTGCTACAGCAAGTGGATCAACAAAAGATTCATATAAAAGACAGCAATTAATAATAGATCAGGTTTTTAATTAGAATAGTTAACAATATTATATTTTTGTATAAGTATAAAATAAATTATGAAAGAAAAGTGCATGAAGAATTGGTGTTATATTATGATCTGGGGATATGTTCTTGTTGTAATGACTGCAAATAATTTTATATAGAAAATAAGATATTATGATATTAGATATGTTAGTTCCAAGTCCAGGAGAATCAATTTCAGAGGTAGAGATTGCTGAGTGGCTAGTGAATGATGGGGATTATGTAGAAAAAGATCAAGCTATTGCTGAGATAGATTCAGATAAAGCAACTCTTGAATTACCTGCAGAAGCTAGTGGAATAATAAAAATTATTATTGAAGAAGGCCAGACTGTTGCTGTTGGGGATGTAGTTTGTAAAATTGATACTAAAGCTGCTGCTCCAGATAATATCAAATCAGCTAATTCTAAAAAGATCAAAGAATCAAAAAGTGTTATTTCTCATGAAAAAAAATCAGTTAAATTGACACCACTAGCTGATGCTATAATTAAGAAAAATAATATTAATCAAAAGGATGTTGTTGGCAGTGGTGAGTCAGGAAAGATTACTAAGGATGATGTTTTAAATTTGATTAATAACTCATTAGACAAAGAGGGGCGAGAATTTGATTCTAAGAAAATGTCAACATTAAGACGTAAAATTGCTGCTCGATTAGTTGCTGTGAAAAATGAAACAGCTATGTTAACAACATTTAATGAGGTAGATATGTCATCTATTATGAGTTTACGATCAAAACATAAACAAGCTTTTATTGATAAGCATGATGTCAATCTTGGTTTTATGTCTTTTTTCTCTAAAGCTGTGACAAAGGCGCTAGTTGATTTTCCAGATGTTAATGCAATGATTGATGGAGAAAATATAATTCATTATAAACATGTTGATTTGGGAATTGCTGTTAGTGCGCCAAAAGGATTAATGGTTCCTGTTGTAAGAAATGTAGAGAGTTTAACTTTGAGAGAGATAGAGTCTGAGATTAAGAGATTGGCTAATAAGGCTAGAGAAGGAAAGATAACAGTTGATGAGATGTTAAATGGCACATTTACAATTACTAATGGAGGTGTCTTTGGATCCATGCTGTCCACTCCTATTATTAATCCACCTCAGAGTGCTATTCTTGGTATGCATAATATTGTAGATAGACCGGTTGCTATAGAAGGAAAAGTGGTTATTCGTCCAATAATGTATCTTGCTCTATCTTATGATCATAGAATAATTGATGGTAAATCTTCAGTTGGTTTTTTATGTAAGGTGAAAGAGTGTTTAGAAGATCCAAAGACTTGGTTAATGGATAATAATATTAAAAAAGCGCTTGAATTGTAATGCCTTATTCTTCTGGAGCTATCGTAACTTCCAGTCCTTCTAAATTTTTAGTTATTGATATTTGACATCCTAATCGGCTGTTTTCTGTTACGTTAAATGCTTCTGAAAGCATTGCTTCTTCTTCATCACTCATTATTGGGAGTTCGTGATTAGATGTTATATAACATTGGCATGAGGCACACATAGCCATTCCGCCGCAGATTCCAATTGTTCCTTCAGGAGATAATTCATATGAACGAATAACTTCCATTACGTTCATAGCCATATCAATAGGAGCCAATACATTATGAAGCTTGCCTTTTCTGTCAGTTATTTTAATATTAACATCAGACATTAAATATTTATTTATTAATAGCTTGTACTACTGATTTTGGAGCTTCCTTTCTAGTACCATCAAAACCATCAATACCAGTAACTGTAGTGTATTTAAGAACATTCTTTTTGCCAGGATTAATTATTTTATAGGCTGATTGACACATTAATGTTGCTTCATGAAATCCACATAAAATAAGTTTTAACTTTCCGGGATAGGTATTAATATCTCCGATAGCAAAAACTCCTGGAATATTTGTTTGGTAATCATATGTATCAACTTTAATTGCATTCTTTTCTATTTCTAATCCCCAGTTTGTAATAGGCCCTAGTTTAGGAGATAATCCAAAAAGTGGTATAAAATGATCTACTTTTAATTCGTTTTCAACATCATCTTTTGAGATCACAACACTCTCTAATTTTTCTTTACCATTCAACTTAACAATTTCAGCGGGAGTTATAATATTAATTCTATTTTGGTTTTTGAGATCTCTAACTTTTTCAACAGAATCTAGAGCCCCTCTAAACTCATTCCTTCTATGAACTAGAGTCACATCAGCATTAATATTTGCTAGAAATATACTCCAATCTAATGCTGAATCACCACCTCCTGCAATTATAATTTTTTTGTTTCTATATATCTCAGGATCTTTTATAATATATTCTATCCCTTTTTCTTCATAAGACGAGATGTTCTCTAATTGGGGTTTTCTAGGTTCAAAACTACCTAGCCCTCCTGCAATAACAACAACTGGAGCTCGGTGTATGGTTCCTTTATTTGTAGTTACTGTAAATATCCCATCAGCATCTTTATCTATCTCTTCTGCTCTCTCTCCTAAGGTAAAGCCAGGCTCAAATTGTTTACATTGTTCTAGAAGTTTATTTATTAACTCACCAGCTAGAATTTCAGGATAAGCAGGTATGTCATAGATAGGTTTCTTTGGATAGATTTCTGAACATTGTCCACCTGGCTGAGGCAGGGCATCAATTAGGTGGCATTTTAATTTTAATAATCCTGCTTCAAAAACAGTAAAGAGACCTATAGGTCCTGCTCCAATTATTATAATATCTGTTTTAATCATTCTTATGGGTATAATTTTTTGTAAAATTACAAAGCTTTTTATATCTATTTATCTTTTTGTTCTATAATAATTAATCATAATTTAGATGAATTTTTAAATTATATCTATTTTTGTATAAATTTTAGCTATGGCTATAAGGATAACAGAAGATTGTATAAATTGTGGCGCATGTGAACCGGAATGCCCTAATAATGCTATTTACGAAGAAGATCAGCCATGGAAGTTTTCTGATGGGACAGGTTTAAAAGGAAAAGTAAAAAGACTTGATGGATCAGCAATTGATGCTGACACTGAGAATACTACTGGTGGTTTTTCTGAAGATATTTATTTTATAGTTACTGATAAATGTACCGAATGTAAAGGGTTTCATGACGAGCCACAATGCGCCGCAGTTTGTCCAGTAGATTGTTGTGTGCCTGATGAAGATAATGTTGAGTCAGAATCAGATTTATTAGCTAAGAAGAATTGGATGCATATCTAGATTATTTATCCATTAATAGCCACTACATTTTTAATTTTATCACCAAGTTTTTGGATTAATAGAGATTCAATCCCATGTTTTAATGTTGCTGTAGAGGATGGGCACCCACTACAAGCTCCTTTTAAGATAACCCGTACAGTTCCTTGTGTGTAGGATTCAAATTCTATAGCTCCTCCATCACCTTCAACCGCAGGCTTAATGTATTCATTCAGAAGATTAATTATATCTTTTTCAGTTTCTGTTTCCTCTTTTCTAGCTGGATGTTCTTTCTGTTTAGGTTTTAAATCATGAGTAGCTAATTTTTCTTCAATAATGATGTTTTCTGAATAGTTTTGTATTTTATCTTCATTAAGAATCTGTGTTATAAAGTTTCTGAGTTCTAATGTAATTTCACCCCATTCGGCATGCTCATTCTTTTTAATAGAAATAAAATTCGTACTCAGGAAAATACTTTCAACAAAAGGAAGAGAGAAAATTTTATGAATCATAGGGATTTTTAACGAATCTTCTATAGTTAGAAACTCAATACTTTTGTCAGCTAACATTCTATTTGAAACAAATTTCATAACTTCAGGGTTAGGGGTGCTTTCTGCGTAGATACTATAATTCATAATTTTTATTTTTACAAAAATACAAACTCAAAAAAAATGGCATTAATAAAATCATTAAATAATTATACAATGTATTTTTCTTGGTATAATGAGTTGGATTTCCATATATCAATTTCTTCTAGTTTTATATTTTCTTTAAAAAACATAAAGGCACTTTTTTCAAATGATTTGGTGTAATTAGAAATAATGAAATGATGACTGTAGTTTTTATTTGTATTTATGATGTTTAATTTTTTAAATTTCTTCATGATATATTCTGAGATAATTTCTGCCGAGTCTATCACTTTGATTCTGTTATTATAGAATTTAATAACCTCCTCTTTAATAAGAGGATAATGTGTACATGCCAGTATTAGGGAATCAATATTTTCTAGGCATTTATTTTCTAAATAGTTTTTTATTATTACTATACTTATTTCTTGATTAAAAAACCCTTCTTCAATCATGGGAGCCAACAGAGGCGTCTCTAGCGATACTATTTTTGTTTGTTTACAACATTCACTTATTTTCTGTGGGTATACATTAGATTTAATTGTAGCTTTAGTTCCTATAACTCCTATTTTTTTGCTACAATCTTGAGAAACTATATCAATAATAGGGTCTATAACATTATATATTGGAATAGAGGTAATATGCTGACTAATGTGTTTAAATGCTACCGAAGAGGCAGAATTACATGCAATAATTATTGCTTTACATCTTTTTTGTTCTAAGAATTTTGCGATCTGTAAGCTATAGTATTTTATAGCCTCTTCAGATTTTTCACCATATGGAAGATGTTTTGTATCTCCAAAGTATATAAAACTTTCATTTGGAAGTTTAGACTTGAGAGCGTAGGCTATGGTAAGTCCTCCAATTCCTGAATCAAAAATTCCTATTGGATCTGTAGACATGATTCTAAAGATATAAAAAAAGCATCACTAGGATGCTTTTTTGTTGAATTAAAGATTGAGTTTCTTTTTAACTTTTTGTAGAATATTTTCATTTTCTTTAGCATATAATATGCTCCCAACACTTTTATCAAAAATATAGGTGTAGTCTCCTTCGCTTGCTACATCTTCAATTGCTTGTCTTGCTTTTTGTAATATTGGCTCTAGAAGTTCTTGTTCTTTAGATTGTAGAGCTTGTTGAGCATTTTGTTGAAACGATTGTATCCTTTGTTCTAAGCCTGTTATCTCAGTCACTTTATCTTGTTTCACTAAATCAGTATAGGTTGCTTCATTATTCTGATACTCTTGTACGCTTTGTTGATATTCAGTGGTCATAGCTTGTAATTGTGATTCTAAGCTTTTCGCAAACTCTTGTACTTCCTCTTCAGCAGTTTTTCTCTCAGGCATTAAGAGAAGTAATTCTTGAGAGTCAATGTACCCAAATTTATTTTGAGCATATGAACTGATTGTAAGTAAACATGTTATTGAAAGTATTAATATTTTTTTCATTTTAGTATTTATTAGATTATTTAATATCCTAGTATTTCTAGTATTTTGTCACTTTTGTCAAGATTTGGATTGCTGTATAGCATTATTAAGTCACTTGAGCTGTCAAAAATAATTGCATATTTATTATTATTTGCTAGTTGCTGTACAGCATCATATATTTTATCTTGAATTGGTTTTATAAGCTCTTGTCTTTTCATATAAAGATCCCCTTGGGGAGAAAAATATTTGTTTTGCAATTCTTTTGTTTCAATTTCTTTATTCATTATAGCTTCTTCTCTTTTATTTTTCATAGGCTCAGTAAGTAAAACTTGCTCCTGCTGGTATGATTTGTACATTGCATCTACATCAGCATACTTATCTTCAATCTCTTTTTGCCATTGAGAAGAAAGGTTGTCTAGTTTATCTTGGGCTTGTTTGAATTCCGGGATCTTGTTTAGGATATAATCTGTATCAATATATGCAAATTTCTGTGAGTATGAATCAAGATTAGATATTAGTATTATTATTAGTATATAAAGTATTTTCTTCATTTTGTAAAGTTAATTAAAAATTTTGTCCTATAGAAAAATGAAATTGTCCTCCATTAGCATCTGGATTACCAGGAATTTCATCTAATCCCCAACCATAATCTAAGCCCATCATTCCTACCATTGGCAGCATAATTTTCACTCCAATTCCAACAGTCCTTTTTACTCCAAAAGGATTAAAGTTATCAAATTTATCCCAAGCATTACCCGCTTCTAGAAATGCTAATGCATACATTGTTGATGCAGGATTTAAGCTCAAAGCATACCTAAGTTCAGCTGTATATTTATTATATATTGTAGCTCCTGTTTGTGGAGAAAGAGAATTGTTGGAATATCCTCGGAGCGCCACAAGTTCTCGCCCATCATTCATATAGCCCATACCACTTAAGCCATCACCACCAACATAGAATCTTTCAAAAGGTGAAATACCTAAACCTTCATTATAAGCCCCTAAGAAACCAAATTCTGTCCTTGTTGCCAATATAAGTTTATCAGTAAATGGAGAAAACCAAGTAGCTTTAAATTTCCATTTATAGTATTCTACCCACTTATATTTTTCTTGATCAGTTAATGTTGAGTAGTCATCCACGTCATCAAACATTGAGTATGGAGGTGATGCTTTGAGTGAAAGCAAAAAATTAGATCCTTTTCTAGGGAAGTTGATTTGATCAATAGAATTTCTTCCTATAGTAATCTGATAATTTACATTATTTGACTCCCCATTTCTAAAAGAAAAGAATGATTGAGAGTTACTTAGTTTGTATTGAACAAAGTTTAGCCCATTATAAATGGTAAAATAATCATCAGGTTTTTTTAATCTCTTTCCAATTCCAAATGAAAGTCCAGATACTTGAATTTCTTGTCTTTCTTCATCGGTTAACCCATTTGATGAAATAGATCTGTATAGTGAGATTTGTAATGATGTAGGTTTCTTACCACCAAGCCATGGTTCAGTGAAGGACATATTGTAATTTTGATAATAAGACCCATTCGAAGAAGCTCTTAGTGAAAGCCTTTGTCCATCTCCTGAAGGGAGTGGCTTCCATTTCTTTCTGTTAAATATATTTTTTGAAGAGAAATTATTAAATGTAAGCCCTAAAGAACCAACAACTCTACCGCCACCCCATCCTCCTTGCATTTGTATTTGGTCAGAAGATTTTTCTGATACAATATAGGTGATATCTACTTCATTCCTGGAAGGATTTGGATCTACCTTTACATCAAAGGCTTCAGGGTCAAAGTATTGCATCTGTGCTAATTCTCTTTGGGATCGCAGAATATCTGATCTTTTAAAAAGATCCCCAGGTCTCGTTCTTAATTCTCGCATAATAACATGGTCCTGTGTTTTTGTATTTCCATTAACAGAAATTTTGTTGATTCTAGCTTGCTCTCCTTCATATAAGCGTATCTCAAGATCAATAGAGTTGTTATTTGTAGAAACTTCAACTGGAGTAGCATTAAAGAAAAGATATCCATCATCTAGATATAATGAGCTAATATCAGTTCCTTCTTGACTTCCAAAAAGACGTGAATCCAGGATTGATTGATTGAATACATCTCCTTTCTCAATACCTAATTGTCTTATAAGATCCTCATTAGTAAATTTAGTGTTTCCGATAAAAGTTATATTTCCAAAAAGATATGGCTCCCCTTCATCTATTGTCATCTCAATTGTTAGGGTGTTGTCATTATTAAGATAGGTCGTGTCTTTAGTGATTTTTGCATCTCGATAACCTTTGTTGTTATATTCACTTATAATGTTAGTTTTATCATCTTCATAATTTGATTTTATAAATTTTGATACTTTGAAAAATCTCCATTTGTTTTTAACTTTTGTTTCTTTCATGCTTTTTTTAAGCTTTCTGTTGCTTAAAGCATAAACAGTATCCTTCTTATTAAAAAATGTTTTGTTATTATTTACTATTTCTTTTCTTCCATGAATAATTATATCGTTGATTTTAACTTTTTTGTATTTATTTATTTCAAACACAAGTATTGATGTGTTATTAGAGATGGTGTCTTTGACAATGGTATGGTCTGCTTTAATATTAAGGAATCCTTTGTCAATATAGAATTTATTGATTTTGTTGATGCTATTTTTTACCAAATTTTGTGTTAGTATTTTTCCTCGGATTAATTGCATATCTTCTTTTAGGGTGCTTATATCAGATTTACTTATGTCACCTTTAAATTTAAACTTTGATAATCTTGGATATTCTTCAAGTATTATTTTAAGATCTATACTATCATTAGTAATGTTGCTATATTCTACATTAATATCAGAGAAAAGATTTTGTTTCCAAAGTTTGTTAATTGCAACACTAATATCATTTCCGGGTATCGTTATTTTCTGATTTATTTTTAATCCAGTTATATTTATAAGATTGGATTTGCTTAGAAAATTAACCCCATCAAGAGATATCCCAGAAAGAACATACTCTTTTGGCTGTGTATAGTCGATAGTAAAATTATCTATTGATTCTTGAGCATTTAGTAGAGTGTTGGCTATTAGCAAGCTGAATAGTAATAGAGAAATTTTATTTTTCATACTATTTAGTGTATGTTTTACCAAATCTACGTTCTCTTGTTTGAAAATTAATGATTGCATTTTTTAAATCGTTTCTTCTAAAGTCAGGCCATTTTTTATCAGTAAAATATAATTCTGAATATGCAATTTGCCAAAGCATAAAATTACTAATTCTATGTTCACCACTGGTACGAATTAATAGTTCTGGGTCAGGAACGTTTTTAGTTGTTAAATATTGTTGAAAAAGTTCTTCTGATATTTCTTTCTCTGTTCTCTTATCTTTAATTATGTTTTTTATAGCATTTAAGAGTTCCCATTTACCACTATAACTAAGAGCTAATGTTAATGTCATTCCGGTGTTGTCTTTTGTTAGAAGCATGCATTCGTCTAGCTTTTTTTGGCATTTTTTTGGTAATTGTAATATATTACCAATGACTTTAAGTCTAATATTGTTCTTAATTAAAGTTTTTGTTTCATCATGAATAGAAGATACGAGTAGCGACATTAGTGCGTCTATCTCCATCTTAGGTCTTTTCCAATTCTCAGTTGAGAATGCAAATAGAGTAAGGTACTGTATTCCGTATTCTACGGCTCCCTCTACGGTATCTCTAACAGCTTTAACCCCATTATTATGTCCAAACATTCTGCTTTTTCCTTTTTCCTTTGCCCACCTTCCATTACCATCCATGGTAATTGCTATATGCTTAGGTATTTTTTTAGTGTTAATAGAGTCGGTCATTATGAAGGATTGTAATTATTCGTAATTGCAGCCCTTTGTATTACCATTAAGTCTGAATGATATTGTAAAACCTGTGTAATAGTACCAATCATTTTTTAATTCATTACCTCTCTGCTTATCTTTTAAATGGCTAGATGTAGGGTCAGACATTTCAATACTAGCTGAATTAAATTCTATTGGAACACCAGGGTAGGTTGTGCTTACATCATCAAGATAGTCAGTATATGTTTTACGAGCACTAAAAGAAAGAATTAGGTTTAATCTATCACTTATGGATAATTTCACACCTCCTCCCATAGGGATTGCAACTTGTGTTCTTGGGTACTTTTTTCTATCTGGATAGGCTGTTGTTCCTTGGCCTTCTGTACCAAGAGGCTGAAGATCAATCCATTGACCTAAGGAATTTTCAGCCTGAGGGTTGAAGTTATAAATTGAGATCCCACTAAATATGAAAGGAGTCCAATTGTATAAAACATTTCCAACTTCATAAGGAAGAAAATTAAATTCAATTTGAGAATAAAGTTCTTGTATAGAAGATCTAAAGTGTAGACCTCTATCTAACTTTATAGAATCTTCAGATGTTCTGTCATCAGCCTTAACACTTAATACAGAAATTTCAGCTTTTACAGAAAATCTCCTATCAAGATTTCTTCTTACTATAAAACTAGCTGCAGGCTTTGTAGAATTAAAATGAGTAGAGTTTAGATCACCTGTATAATATGAAAGACCAGCTTTAACTCCTATTTCAGAGTTAGGCTTAAATAATTGTGCTGATAAATTAAATGGCACGAAAATTATAAGTGTAATAATACATGCGCATACATATATCTTAAGAGAATTATTTGTCATCTTTATCATATAATGATGGGTTACAAATATACTTTTTATCTATTATTAGTTAAAGAAAATATTAATTTCTTTTATCAATACCCCACATCAATTTATGCCTAACTGTAGATGTGAATGAATTTCTTTGGGGCTCAATAAGACTAATCTTGAAATTTGCTTTTTTGATTGTTAATTCAACTGATGAGTCAAAAGCTCTAGAGCATGAATCTAAAGATACTAGCGCAAGCTGGTCTCTATCTTCAACTTTTAATTTAATGATGCTATTATCATTAATTACAATTGGACGGACATTTAGGTTGTGTTGAGCAATAGGCGTGATAATTATATTATTACTTCCAGGCATTATAATAGGACCTCCACAGCTAAGAGAGTAGCCAGTAGAGCCTGTAGGTGTAGAAACAATCAATCCATCTGCCCAGTATGTATTTAGAAATTCGTCATTAACATAAGCATCAATTTTTATCATTGAGGAAGTGTCCTTTTTTACTATGGCTACTTCATTTAATGCAAAATTCTTATTTTTAAATAGGTTATTAGTAGTGTCTAAACGAAGTAGAGTTCGTTTATTTATTTTGTAGTTTTTCTTTAGTAAATCATTAACTGCTTCATCAATTTGATCAGGAGCAATGCTAGAAATAAAACCAAGTCTCCCAGTATTTATTCCCATTATAGGAATATCGCTATCTCTTATATATGAAGTGGCTTTTAATAGAGTGCCATCACCGCCGATACTAAATAAAATGTCAACCTTATTTCTTAGATCTTCATGATTTTTAAAAATGGATACTTTATTTTTAAATCTTAATTTATTTTCTATAAAAATCAGAAATGATTCCTCAATATATATTTGGATTTTCTCAGATTCTAATCTATTAATTAGATGCTGAATATATTTGTTGAAATTTTCAGAAAAATTTGTTCCAAAAAGTGCTATTTTCATTTCCTGTTTGTTTCCCCAAATGGGCTTGAAAAGTGTAAAAATAAACCTTTTTCTCCTAATTTGTTTATAGAAAATTCAATTCTTAACATTTTATCATAATAGGTAACATATTCAATGCTACATCCTCTTCCCCAAAGCAGTGTATTTGCTAGAGAGTTCTCATTGTAATTTGTGTTGTTGCTTGTATATCCTAAATCTGAGAAAACAGTTGCATATATAGAGAAATGTGATTTGCTAAATTGTTTCTTTTTTATGTATGGGATTTCAAGATTTCTTTTATTTATGAGAACATATTTAATCGCAGTTTTTGAAAGGTAGTAGTCTTCTCCATCAATAACATAAAATTCGTACCCTCTTACGTAATCATCAAAGCCTAAGGCTTGTGTTGCAAAGTATACTTGTTGATTTGATGAAGCTGTTCTTGTTCTTAAGCTTGTCCCTGAGTAGAGTTTATCTGATATTTTAATGTGTTTTTCTAGATGGCTATTGATTTCATAATGATTGATTGGACTCTTTAGCTCAAAATATTTACTTATTTCAAACTCTAAATAGTACCCCTCTAATGGGTATGTGTTATTATCTCTATTTTCATTTATAAATTGATAGCTAATTTTATAGAAACTTCCTGTTGAATCATTATTTTGTAAGTAATTAGGATTTAACAGAGGGATTTGTGCGTTAACATTTGATCTATGGAAATTAAATTTTAATTTATGTCTTGTTTTGATATTATCTCTATATAATAGTTCAAGATCTAATAACATTTCTTTAGAGGTATATGTGTCATTTTCTTCAAAGTATTGCAGTTCATTTTCTTTTGTCTGAAAATATGTCTTTTTTCTTCTGAAGAACTCAATTTGTGTATTGATACCAAAAGTTTTATTATTATTTATATGAGGAGTCTCGTATCTAAACAGGTAATGTTCTTTGAAGCCTTTTCTAAACTTGATCATTAACAGTTCATTTAGTCCTCTAAAGTTTTCGATATTTAAAAAAACCCCATAATTTAATCTTGAGAAATCACTGTATTTACTTGATTTAAATTCATCCCACCATACATTAAAGTTTCTATCAGATATTTCAAGTATCGGATATGGCCATATATACCATCTTTCTACTATTTCTATGGTTATTGTTAGTTCATTATTATTTAATTCATGCTCTATAGTGATGAAATTAAATAAATTAGTATTGGTAAGATTGTTTCTGCTTTCTATAATTAGTTGTTTTATTTCATTTAATCCAATAAATTCTCCTTTTTTTATAGTAAGCTCTCTTAAGATGATGGGGCTTTTAGTTATTTTATTTCCTTTAATTATGATATTTACAACTTGGTGTTTCTCTTCTGTAGCATTAATTGGATTGGTATTCAAGAAGGCTAAGAATAGTAATGCTATAGATAGGGTTTTTATCAATTTTTTAGGGTTGTAGTGATTATTAGTTGTTTATATAATCTGAATTCAATAAAAAATTATAGTTTTTAATATAGCAAACATACTATTTTTTACTTTTGCTATGTTAATTTAGAATATGACAAGACTTAGTGTAAATATTAATAAGATTGCTACAATACGGAATGCAAGAGGAGGGAATACCCCAGATATTATTAATGCTGCTAGAAAGTGTCAGTTATATGGTGCAGACGGAATCACCATTCATCCAAGGCCTGATCAACGACATATTACAAGACAGGATGTATATGATATAAAAGATATTATTACTACTGAATATAATATAGAAGGATATCCATCTACTGATTTTGTCAATATGGTAATTGATATTTTACCTGATCAAGTGACATTAGTTCCAGATGCAGATGATGTAATAACATCAAATAATGGGTGGGATACATTAAAGAACAAATCACTGCTAGAGGAAGTTATTAGTGAATTTAAGAAGCATCACATAAGAACATCGGTATTTGTAAATCCAGAAGTTAAGATGATTGAAGGAGCTAAAATATGTAGTTCTGATAGAATTGAGCTATATACTGAGTCATATTCTAGGGAATATCATAAAAACAAAAGCGAAGCTATATTGCCTTATATTGAAGCTGCTAGAAGAGCAAAAGAATGTGGTCTTAAAGTAAATGCTGGACATGATTTAAATATGAATAATTTATCTTATTTTGTAAAGCAGATTAGCAATATTTCTGAAGTTTCAATTGGACACGCATTAATATCAGATGCTATTTATTTAGGCTTAGAGAATACAATACAAATGTATAAGCGTCTATTATGATGTTTTCAAGAATATATGGGGTAGGTAGGCCTTTAATTATTATTCATGGTTTATTTGGCATGAGTGATAATTGGAATACATTAGGTAAAAGATTTGCTAAAAATTTTAATGTCCATATATTAGATTTAAGGAATCACGGAAGATCTTTTCATAGTAATGAGTTTTCTTATGATATCTTATCTCAAGACTTGAAGGTATATATAGAAGATAATAATTTAGATGATCCAATCCTTTTAGGCCATTCTTTGGGTGGTAAGTTAGCCATGCACTTTTGTTTCAATAATATTATTTCTGTTGAAAGATTAATAGTAGTTGATATTGCTCCAAAGAGATATGATGTAGATTTTCATGTTAATTTATTAAAGATTTTACAAGGACTCTCACTAGGAAATCTCCAAAGTAGAGGAGAAATAGAAAAGGAATTATCAAGAAACATTAAGGATTCTTCTATTAGGTTCTTTTTAATGAAGAATTTATATAGAGATAAAAACAGATGTTTTAATTGGAGATTAAATATTGATGGGTTGTTAAATACATTACATGAAATACAAGGCGCAGATTTTTTAGATAATTCAATTGATATCCCAACGCTGTTTATTAAAGGAGATAGATCGGAGTATATTAATAATGATGATAAAGAATTAATAAGAGGTCATTTTAATAATGTAATGTTTAAGACAATCAATAATGCTGGTCATTGGGTTCATGCTGAGCAAGCTGATCTTTTTTATGAAGAAGCTCTAGCTTTTATAGTTCAATAATTAAACGATCTGTTGCAAAATTATATCCGTTATTTAAAACTTCAACTTGTTCCTTACTGCCTTTAATTAATAAAGGATTTGTGTGATTTAAGTGTGTAAAGAATATTTTCTTTTTATTATCATTTGATAGCTGGTTAAATAGCCCCATACTTTCTTTAACAAAAGGATGTGGAATCATACTCATATCTCGATTTAATTCTCCTTCTTTATAGAAAGTCCCATCTAGAAATGCATAATCAACATTTTTTATAAGGTTTACTATATCTTTATCCCATCTATCCCATTTGTCAATATCTGGGATATATATTAATTTTTTATTTTTAGTAGCTATTTTGTAACCAACAGTTTCAGAATACTCGTCCCTATGCGGAACTAGAAAAGGAGTGATGCTAATACGTTGGTTTAAGAGAACTTTCTGTTCATCATATATTTCTTGTAATATAATATTATTCAGTTTTACTAATTGATCCCAAGGACCATTATCTGATAGGAAATCAAGCATTCTTTGTAAGCAGAAAACATTAGTCTTTTTATTTCCCATTACTTCTCTTCCAAGTTGAGCTAATCCCAAGTAATGACCTATGTGGGCATGAGTAAGAAAAATACCAGAAAGGTTGTTGATGTTTGTTTGTTTTTGAAGTTCATGTAATTGAATTCTAAAATCGGGTGTTGCATCAATGATCCATTGCTCTTTACTTATTGGATCAATTATTGCTAGTGAGCTAATTTTTTTAGATTGCTCCTTATTTTCAAAGGCTTTCTTGCAACAGCTTTTTTTACATCCAGCCTGGGGGTATCCTCCATCTTGGACAGTACCAAGAATCATTATGTATGGAGATGAGGGAGCGCCTTCTTCATAAGCAAAACACGAGCTTAAGATTAATATTAATAAAATTATAATTCTCATGAGATTTGTTTTTCAAAACAATAATATTCATTTTTATTAGGTTTTAGAAAGATTGTTCCTAGTTTTTTATAGCCTAGATTAATATAAAAATTAATGGCTTTTTTATTAGAAATATATGTGTCAAGTCTTATTGAGTTTAGTTTTTTGTCTTTAACCATTTTTTCGACAAATTCCATTAATATTCTACCAATTCCTTGACTCCAATATTCTTCTTTAACACCTAATCTATGAACTACTAGAAATTTATTTTCTGTGTCATTCCATCTGATTGATAAGTATGTTTTGTCTTGCATCTGGTCAATATTAATGCCGGCAATAATTTCATTTTTTATTAATGCTATGAAATAGGTTCCGCTATTTAAATCTTGAGAAATAACATCTATATTTGGATATGTGCTATCCCACTGATCAATTTTTAACTTTAACATTCCATTAACACATGAATTATACATGTTCATGATTTGATCAAGCTCTGTTATTTTTGCTTGTCTAATTATCATCCTATTAGTAAATTACAACCTCTAATATCTGCATTTGACAATCTCCCACTTAGTTTAAAATTATTTTCATCCAATTTAAAGCCTAGATCTTGCGTGGCAATAAATGAGCATGAGTAAACATTTGAGAGGTCAATTATATTAATGGCTCCTGTTTTGTTTATGCCCAATATTGAGAGAGGATCATTAATGTCTCTGATTATAATCTTCATCCATTTTGGCGGAGTAAATAAACCTTCCCCATTTGAATATGCTTGAGATAGAAGTTCTGTCATACCGTATTCTGAATGAATACTTTTTGTTTCAAATGCATTCATTAAAATAGCATGAACTTGTTCTTTGACTAGTTCTTCTCTTTTACCTTTCATCCCTCCTGTTTCAATTATTATTGTATTTTTAAGAGGTTGAGGGAATTTCTCAGCTAAATCTAACAGGGCATATGTTACGCCAATAATTATAGTTTTTTTATTTTCTGTTTCTTGTTTATTTAGAATTCTAGAAAGTTTCTTTTTGTCATTATTGTAGAATCCACTGTATTGATTAGAACTTTCTTGTATTAGAGTATTTACCATATAAATTAAAGATGAGTCTCCATTTTCTTGATAGGAAGGTAGTAGACCTATAATACAAGTGTCTTTTATTTCTCCGTATGTTGAGGTGAAATTTTTTTTAAAGTTTATTTCATATAAGTCAAGATCTGCAATATAGTGCAGACTTCTTGTTCCGGTGGTTCCACTACTTTTAAAGATTATTTGCGATTCTTTTTCTTTAGATATTATCTTCTCGTGTTTAAAGAAATCTATCGGCAAGAATGGTATTTCATTAATGTTTTTAGGTTTCTTGCCTTCTAAAATTAATGAAGAATATTTAGAGTAGATAGGGTTGAACTTATTTTGGTAATGATATGTCTCTATAGCCATTTCTTCAAATTCCTTGTCACTATTAATATTAAATAATCTATTTCTTGCTAGTACACTCATTAGTACAATTATTTTTTAAATATTTTTAGAATATCATCCCAGTTGGTTATATAATCTTGATAATTCATTGCTACAAAGTTATTACTTTGAATTTGTGCTGTTGAGAGGTTAAATTCTTTTTGATTCTGAAATTGGAAATGTTTTGATTTAGACAAGAATTGAGCCAGATATTCTTGTTCAGTTTGTCCTGGTGTTGGAACAAGGATTGCGTTTTTTTGAAGCTTTACAAGATCCATAATTGTTGAATATCCAGATCTACAGATTATAAGATTTGATTGTAAAATCATTGTATTTAGATCCTCAGATGACATATGAGATCGGATCGTTAGATTATTAATTTTTTTAGAAAAATCAGTATCAGGCTTTCCCTGTAGCAAGAGCACTTTCTTTTTGTGTAATCTTAACTTTTTTATGAGTATTTTTTCAAAAATTGATCTTTGAGGTTCTGGGCCAGATACAATAGCTAAAATATCAAATTTAGTTTCTTGTATAGTTCTTTTAAAACGAGATAGGGGCCCAATATATATATGATTTTTTATTTTTTCTTTTGGATGAGACAGCTTGCCAGCTAATCCATTTTCTTTATAATCAGGAATCCAACATTGGGTGAATTTATTAATGAATAAGTAGTTTATTTTTTTGATTATATTTTTAAATATTGGTGTCTGTATCCCAAGCTGATGGGTTATAAAGATTGATGGTATTTCTTTTGAGTATAGACCGTATCTATTATCAGAAATAACCCCTTCAATCTTAAAGTCTTTTATTATAGATTTTAAGTGTTTCCGTTCTTTGTGTATTCCCAGTAGTATTTTAGGGATTTGAATAAACATATTAATTGACATGGGTAGATAGGAGTGATATTTAACATTATAATCTTCTAATTTTATAAACTCATTATTTGGAAATTCTTTTAATAATAAATCTAATGATCTTCCACTTGTAGCAATAATTACATTAAACCCATTCTCCTTTAATATCTCAATGATTGGTATGCATCTGGTTGCATGCCCAATTCCCCAGTTTAATGGTGCTACAAGTAGATTTTTTTGTACTTTCATTTGACTAAAATAATTAAAACACTAGTATTTTTGTTATAAACTTCATCTATTGGCTAAAAATAAATTAAAAAAATTTGCTGAACTAGCTTCTTTTAAACATGTTGTACAGCCTTGTATAGAAGATTTAAAAAAATCGTTCAGGTATAAAGGGAAATGGAATAAGGATTTCTTTCTAAATTCTAATCCAATTGTTTTAGAACTTGGTTGTGGGAAAGGGGAGTATTCAGTTGCTCTTTCCAAGGAATTCCCTAATAAGAATTTTATAGGAATTGATATTAAAGGATCACGCATATGGTCTGGCGCAAAGCAAGCCTTTGAAGATAAATTAACTAATGTTGGGTTTTTAAGAACTCGTATAGACTTAATATATAATTGTTTTGCAATTAATGAGATTGATGAGATATGGATTACATTCCCTGACCCTCAGTTAAAGAGAAGTAAATCTAGCAAAAGATTAACGCATCCTAAATTTTTAAGGATGTATAATAATATTCTTAAGTCAGGGGGTAGGATACATTTAAAAACTGATAGCCAGTTCCTTCATGGTTTTACTTTGGGTGTTATTTCTGCTGAGAAGCACACATTAGAAGATGCTACAAATGACTTGTATAATTCTCCTGTAAAAAGAAAACATACACATATTAAGACATTCTATGAAAATTTATTTTTAAGTCAAGGTATGGCAATAACCTACCTTAGATTTATATTAGACTATGATGATTTAAATTAATTAGATACTAGTCTAGTACTTTTTAATGATTTATATTTGTAATGATCAAATAAGAAAAATTGGAACTAAATAAAAAAAATATTGAAGAGACTTTAAGAGGTGTCATTATTCCGCCAAGTAAAGAGAATGTCTTGGATAGTAAGACTGTTTTAAATACTCAGGTTTTTGGTAATGAGGTTATTATTGATATCGAGATTTCTAATCCAACACTACAGCATAAGAAAAAGCTTGAAAAAACATTTACAAGTTATCTAAAATCAAATTTTGATTCTAATGTAATTGTTAAGCTAAATTATACTATAAAAACTATTGAGAAAGAAAATAAAATAAAAGGAAATCCTATTCCTGGCGTTAGAAATATTATTGCAGTATCTTCTGGAAAAGGTGGTGTTGGAAAATCTACAATAGCAGCAAATCTTTCTGTAGCATTATCTAAATTGGGATATAAGGTTGGTTTAGTTGATGCAGATATTTATGGTCCTTCAATGCCAATAATGTTTGATCTTGTAGGAGAATCTCCTAAAGCAGTTGAAGTTGATGGAAAAAAGAAGATGAAGCCGTTAGAAAATTATGGTGTAAAAATGGTGTCTATGGGCTTTTTCACCCAGGCTAATCAAGCTATTGTATGGAGAGGACCGATGGCATCTAAGGCATTAAATCAACTTATTTGGGATTCACACTGGGATGAATTAGATTATCTAATAGTTGATTTACCTCCTGGAACTGGTGATATTCATTTGTCGTTGGTTCAAGCTATTCCATTAACTGGAGCTATTGTTGTTAGTACTCCTCAAGAGATTGCTTTAGCCGATGCTAGAAAAGGAGTAAGTATGTTTAATATGGACAGTATAGATGTTCCTGTAATTGGAATTATTGAGAACATGTCTTTTTTTGCTCCAATAGAATCTCCTTCTAATAAATATTACATCTTTGGTAAGGACGGGGCTAAGAATTTGGCAGAAAAATTAGGTGTAAATTTACTTGCACAAATTCCAATTGTTCAGTCTTTGAGAGAAGCTTCTGATGCTGGTCATCCTGCAGTTTTGCAGTCAAATACTGAAATATCAAACTCATTTATTAACTTAGCAGAAAAGGTAGTTAAAGTTGTTGACGAAAGAAATCTTAGTCTTCCATCTACTAAGTCTGTTGAGATAACTAACATGAAGGGTTGTTCGTAATAAAAATATTATGATTACAAATAAAAGGATACTAAATAAAATTGAAGGAGCTCTAGATGAGATACGGCCGTATCTTAAAACAGATGGTGGTGATATTAGTTTAGTTGAAGTTACGGATGATTATATAGTTAAAGTAAAATTATTAGGAGCATGTGGATCTTGTCATGTTAGTATGATGACACTAAAAAATGGAGTTGAGATTGCAGTCAAAAATGCTGTACCTAAGGTTAAAGAGGTTATTGAAGTTGGATCTTTATCCTAAACTTTATATTTTTTCTGTTCCTATTTATTGTTTAAAAAAATCTTATTTAGAATTATTATAAATTAGTATAATTCATTCTTTTCTTCTAGATACTATTAGATAAAAAAATTAAATTTGCGCTGAATTTGGTGAATGATTTATGATGAGATCAATATATAGCTATTTAATTTTAACATTAGCTATTCTTTTTACTTCTTTTAATGTTGCCTTCTCTCAAGAGGCTGTAGATTCCCTTGCTGTACAGCAAGGGAAAGAAATTTTCAAAACAAATTGTGTTTCATGTCATAGTATAGGAAAAAATGCACTTATTGGCCCAGGCTTAGAAGGTGTTGCTAACAAAAGAAAGAAGGAATGGCTAAAGAAATGGATTAATAGTTCTTCTGATTTTATTGCTTCTGGAGATCCCGATGCAATTGCCATTTATGAAGAATGGAATAAGGTTGCGATGACATCATTTTATTTTGAAGATGAAGATTTTGAGGCTCTTTATGCGTATTTAAAGAATCCTCCAATTCAAGAAGATATTGTTTCTGCTGATTTAACTCTTGCTGAAGATCAAGGCGTAAGAACATCTACAAAATTAATGTTTATTGCATTGTTTTTGTTGATGCTTGTTTATTTATTAACTTCATTAAAGAATAAATTAAAGGAGAGTTTAGGTCAAGAAACTGAAACTATTCCGGATACACTTTTAAGTCAGTTTAATTTGTTTGTCTCTGAAAACAGGAATGTAGTTTTTGCATCTTTCGCCTGTCTAATTGTGGTGTTGAAATTCTCATTTGATACAATGATAGGTGTGGGAGTTTATTCTCAGTATCAGCCTGAACAGCCAATAGCATTTTCACATAAAGTGCATGCTGGCGAGAATGGAGTTGATTGTAATTACTGTCATTCATCTGCTAGAAAGAGTAAGCATTCAGGAATTCCTTCTGCGAATGTATGTATGAATTGTCATACGTATATAAATGAAGGTAAAATAACAGGGACTACTGAGATTGCCAAAATATATGATGCTGTAGGTTTTGATCCTAACACTAGATCATATATAGAGGGTTATGAACAGAAACCTATAAAGTGGGTTCGGATACATAATTTACCTGATTTGTCATATTTTAATCACTCTCAGCATGTTGTTGCTGGTAAGATAGAATGCCAAACATGTCATGGCCCAATTGAAGAGATGGATGTAGTCTATCAGCATGCAGAACTTACAATGGGCTGGTGTGTAGATTGCCATAGAACTACTGAGGTAGCGATGGAAGGTAATGAATATTATACTGAGCTTCATGATCAATTAAAGGAAAAGTATAAAGGAGAAAAGATAACAGTTGATAAAATAGGTGGAATTGAATGTGCAAAATGTCATTATTAATAAAGTATGAGTAAAATGAAGACAACTAAAAAATATTGGAAGGGACTTGCCCAGCTCAATAATGAGCCAATTGTAGACACTCTTGGTCAGAATGAGTTTATTGAGGAATTACCAGTAGATAAATTTTTAGGTGATCAAGAGAATCTTTCTGTTACTAATAGTAGTAGAAGAGATTTTCTAAAGTTTTTAGGTTTTACCACTGCAGCAGCTACATTAGCAGCTTGTGAAACACCTGTTGTTAAATCAATTCCGTATTTAGTTAAGCCGGATGAAATTATTCCTGGTGTAGCAAATTATTATGCATCTACAATTTATGATGGTAGAGATTATGCAAGTGTTTTAGTAAAGACTCGAGAAGGAAGACCAATAAAAATTGAAAATAATGGAACATATTCAAACTCACGTGTACAAGCTTCTGTTCTTTCTCTTTATGATTCTGCAAGATTAAAGAGTCCATTAAAAGATAATAAAGAAATTGATTGGAAAACTGTTGATTCTGAAATTAAGGAAAAGCTATCTCTTATTAAAGATGGTAAAATAGTTCTACTGACATCTACTATTTTAAGTCCATCAACAAATGAAATAATTAATGAGTTTTCAGCGCAGTATAGTAATGTAGAACATATTATGATTGACTCTACTCCATATGATGGAATTCTAGATGCAAATATGGATTCTTTTGGAGTAAGATTAGCACCATCATATAGCTTTGATAAAGCAAATGTTATTGTTTCCTTTGGTGCAGATTTTCTTGCAAATTGGATGGCAAATGATTATGCAACAGATTATGTAAATGGAAGAAATCCAAAATCTGGTAAGATGTCAAAACATTATCAGCTTGAGACAAATATGTCTCTTACTGGGGCAAATGCAGATAAAAGAATTCAAATAAAACCATCTGAGCAAGGATATTTAATTTCTAGCTTATTAGATGCTGTGAATGGTAAAAGTTATGATAAAAGACTTTCAAATATTGTAAAATCTTTAGAAGCTAATCCATCAAAATCTATTATAGTAAGTAATAGCAATGATAAGAATGTTCAGTTACTTGTTAATGCTATAAATCATAAGTTAGGCAATTACAACAATACTATATCAATTATTAGGCCATCTAATTTAAAACAAGGTAATACTGAAAAATTAGATAATCTAATAAATAATATGCAAGAAGGTAATATTGAGGCATTAATTACATATAATGTGAATCCATCGTACTCTCTCTCAAGAGCTAAAGAATTTAATACTGCTTTAAAGAATGTTAATTTGAAAGTATCAACTTCTTTGTATAATGATGAGACAGCTTGTTTAATGGATTATGTATGTCCAGATCATCATAATTTAGAAAGTTGGGGAGATGCTAATCCTAAATATGGTATATACTCTTTAATGCAGCCTACTATTTCACCTTTATTTAATACTCGTCAGTTCCAAGATAGTCTATTATCATGGATTGGCAAATCTGATTATCATGCATATTTAAAAAATTATTGGAGTAGAAAAGGAATAGATTGGAATCAATCTCTTCATGATGGTTATTTTTCTTTAGATGAAAAACTAATCAAGGTAAAAAGATTCATTGATCAATCTGTTTTAGTTAAAAATCAAAAAAGTGATGCTTTGGAATTAGAGATTTATGAGACTGTAGCTTTAGGAGATGGAAGTCAATCAAATAATCCATGGTTACAAGAACTTCCAGATCCTATAACTAGAGCTTGTTGGGATAACTATTTAACAATTTCTGCTTCTACAGCCAAAGAATTAGGATTGTCTAATTGGACAGTTTCAAATGGAGCACTCAATGGTAGTATTGTTGATGTAACTGCTGGTAATAAGGTTGTTAAAAATGTACCCGTAATGATTACTCCTGGACAGGCTCATTCAACAGTTGGTATGGCTGTTGGTTATGGAAGAACTAGAGCAGGAAAAGCCGGTAATAATGTTGGTTTTAATGCTTATCCATTTCTAGATGCTAAGAAGGTTGTTATAACTAAAGTTGATGGAGAGTATGAATTTGCGTCTATTCAACTTCATCACACAATGATGGGTAGAGATATTGTAAAAGAAACTTCATTAACTGACTATATTAAAGATCCTTCATCTGGAAATCATAGGGAAACTTATGCTACTTATAAAGGTAAACTTCCTTCTGATCAGGTTTCTCTATATGAGGAACACGATTTATCAACAGGCCATTTCTGGAATCTTTCAATTGATCTAACCTCTTGTATTGGTTGTGGTGAATGTGTGATTTCATGTCAGGCAGAGAATAATATTCCTGTAGTTGGTAAACAGGAGGTGAGAAAAAGTAGAGATATGCATTGGATGCGTATAGACCGTTATTTCTCTTCTGATATGACCAAAGAACTTTCAAAGGAAGAGAAAAAGTCTGCAATTGACATGTATAGTGAGATGGAGGTCCCTTCAGAAAATCCTGAGGTAGTTTTCCAGCCTGTAATGTGTATGCACTGTAACCATGCTCCTTGTGAAACTGTATGTCCTGTAGCTGCAACAACTCATAGTAATGAGGGGTTAAATCAAATGACATATAATAGATGTATTGGAACAAGATATTGTGCTAATAACTGTCCTTATAAAGTAAGAAGATTTAATTGGTTCCAGTATTCAGAGAATGAAAAGTTTGATTTTCATATGAATGATGATTTAGGGAAAATGGTTTTAAATCCTGATGTTGTTGTAAGATCTAGAGGAGTAATTGAAAAATGCAGTATGTGTATCCAGAAAATACAAGAATTAAAACTCAATGCTAAGAAAAGCGGTAAGCCTATCAAGGATGTTGATGCTCAAACAGCATGTGCTTCTTCTTGTTCTACTAATGCTCTTGTTTTTGGAGATTCAAATAATAAAGATAGTGAAGTATGGCGCTTAAGAAATGACGAGAGAGCATATGACTTATTAGATCATTTGAATGTTAAGCCATCTGTGTTTTATCAAACTAAGATTAGAAATAAATCATAATGCATAAAGAATCAGAAATTAGAGATCCATTAATTCTTGGTAACAAAACTTACCACGATATAACTAGAGATATTGCAAGACCAGTAGAGGGAAAAGCAAATAAATACTGGTGGATATTATTTGGATTGTCATTAGTGCTGTTTTTATGGGGTATTGGATGTATTGCATATACTATAGGTACTGGTATAGGTGTTTGGGGATTAAACAAGACTGTTAACTGGGCTTGGGATATTACAAATTTTGTTTGGTGGATTGGAATTGGACATGCGGGAACATTAATTTCTGCAGTACTTTTATTGTTCCGTCAAAAATGGAGAATGGGAATTAATAGATCTGCTGAAGCAATGACTATTTTCGGTGTGGTGCAAGCAGGGCTTTTTCCTTTAATACATATGGGTAGACCATGGCTTGCTTATTGGGTATTTCCTATTCCTAATGCTTTTGGTTCATTATGGCAGAATTTTAATTCTCCTCTTCTTTGGGACGTATTTGCAATTTCAACATATTTGACGGTTTCTACTGTTTTTTGGTATATAGGATTGATTCCTGATTTTGCAATGATAAGAGATAGGATGAGTAAAACTATAAGTCCTATGAAGAAGAAATTATATACACTGCTAGCTTTTGGATGGAGTGGTAGGGCAAAACATTGGCAAAGATTTGAAGAAGTATCTTTAGTTCTTGCAGGTTTAGCTACTCCATTAGTGTTTTCTGTACATTCGATTGTAAGTATGGACTTTGCAACTTCAGTTATTCCCGGTTGGCATACGACTATCTTCCCTCCGTATTTTGTTCTAGGAGCACTTTTCTCAGGTTTTGCAATGGTAGAAACACTACTTATTATTATGAGAAAAGTAGTGAATATGGAAGCATATATAACGATTAAGCATATTGAATATATGAATATTATAATTTTATTCACTGGTTCTATGGTTGGTACTGCATATATTACAGAGCTTTTTATGGCTTGGTATTCTGGGGTGGAATTTGAGCAGTATGCTTTTCTAAATAGAGCAACTGGTCCTTATTGGTGGGCATATGTTTCTATGATGTCATGTAATGTTATTATACCGCAACTATATTGGTTCAAAAAGATTAGAACATCTTTTATTGCTACTTTTATACTATCTATATTTGTAAATATTGGAATGTGGTTTGAGCGTTTTGTAATTATTGTTACTTCTCTTCACAGAGACTTCCTTCCATCTGCATGGACAATGTTCTCTCCAACTTTTGTTGATATTGGAATTTTTCTTGGAACCATTGGATTCTTTTTCGTCTTATTTTTACTGTACTCAAGAACATTCCCTGTTGTTGCTCAGGCAGAGTTAAAAACAATTTTAAAATCTTCAGGTTCTGAATATAAAACAAGAAATCATGAATAAGAAAATACTATATGCGATTTTTGATGATGAAGAGATTTTGTTAGAGTCTGTTAAAGAACTTAGGTCCAAAGAAATTGAAATTCAAGAGGTTTACAGTCCATTCCCTATTCATGGTCTTGATCATGCTTTAGGGTTCAAAGAAACACGAATGGCAATTACTGCATTTATCTATGGTTGTTTGGGGCTTACTTTTGGAGGATTATTACTTTATTATATAATGATATCTGGTATTGGAAAAAGTTGGCCTATGAATATTGGAGGTAAGCCAAATTTTACATTCTATCAAAACATACCTTCTTTTGTTCCAATTCTTTTTGAATGTACCGTATTGTTTGCTGGACATTTAATGTCTCTGACATATTTATTTAGAAATAAATTATATCCAGGAGCAAGCACCAAAAGCCCCGACCCTAGAACTACTGATGATAAGTTTTTAATGGAACTGGTGGTTCAAGGTAGTGATTTAGAGGTTAAACAGTTACTTAAGTCTACTGGAGCATCTGAAATTAACGAAAAAGAAATAGAAGATGAATAGACTACTTATTTTAGCTTTTATTGCATTAATATGTTCATGCTCAAATCCTGGTCCAGGATATGAATTTATGCCTAATATGTATCGTTCTCCATCTTTAGAAACATATGGTCAGAACAATTTTTTTAGTGATAGTCTGAATGCAAGAAAACCAGTTGAGGGGACAATAGCGAGGAATTATTTATCTACTTTTTCTTATGATGCTTCATTACAAGGATATCTAGATGCTGGAAAAAATGCTGTAAATCCACTTGAAAATAATGAAGCGAACCTTGAAGAAGGGAAAAAGCTATATTCAATGTTCTGTAAACATTGTCATGGTGAATTTGGTGCTGGTGGTGGATCAATAAATCATCCTATATATTCTGCGGTTCCACACTATAATGCTGGAAAATTACTTAGAAGAGCAAATGTTCCAATGAATCAATTAAAGTCAGGACATATTTTTCATGCTATAACATATGGATTAAATGCTATGGGACCACATTCTTCTCAGTTAAGTGAAGATGAAAGATGGAAGATTGTCCTTTATGTTCAAGAATTACAAAATTATAATGCTGAATAAATTATTTAACAATGTATAAAATATCAAAATCTACTCATTTATTATCAGTTATTTTAATAGTTATTGGGCTTATTTCTACTATTTATGCATTTACTAATGATGCTCATGCAGCATGGACAAGTTTAGCTTTTAATAATTATTTCTTTCTAGGGATTTCAATTTTTGCAGTCTTCTTTGTTGCCTTACAGCATGTTGCTGAGGCAGGATGGTCTACCGTAATTAAGAGAGTTCCTGAGGCAATTATGACATATCTTCCATATGCGTGTGCTGTTATGCTTTTTATTGTTGTAGCTGCTCTTATGCATTGGAATCATATTTATCATTGGTTAGCTCCTGGGATTATGGATCCCCATGATGCTCATTATGATAAAATAATTGCGGGTAAAGAGGCATATCTAAACCCAATTTTCTTTTTAGTTAGATCTGTGATATATATTGCTGTTTGGCTTTATTGTGCAAAACGACTTAGAGATCTTTCTCTTCAGGGAGATCTTGAAGGAGAAATAGGGAAGAAGGCTTATAATAAAGGGATTACAGTATCTGCTTGGTTTATCGTATTTTTTGCTGTTAGTTCATCAATGGCTTCTTGGGATTGGATTATGTCAATAGATACTCATTGGTTTAGCACCTTATTTGGATGGTATATTTTCTCTGAATGGTCTGCTATTGGTTTTACTACTATTTTATTGTTCTGTTTGTTTTTAAGAAAACAGGGTTATCTACAAGATTTAAATGAAAGTATAATCCATGATTTAGGAAAATGGGTTTTTGCATTTTCAATTGTCTGGACATATATGTGGTTCTCCCAGTTTATGTTAATCTGGTATGCAAATATTCCAGAAGAGGTAACATATTTTATGGAGAGAATAGAGTTGTCTAATTACAGATTCTTGTTTTGGTTTAGTGCTGCTATTAATTTTGTTGTCCCAACTATAGTCTTAATGAGTAGAGATGCTAAAAGAAATACTAATTATTTAATAGTGGCCTGTATAGTTATTTTAGTTGGTCATTGGATTAATTCATATCTATTATTTGCTCCAGGAACATTACATGATCATGGTCATCTGGGTCTTACAGAATTGGGTATGGGACTTGGCTTTCTAGGTCTTTTTCTATTTATTGTATTTAGAAGTCTAACGACTCGTTCTTTAGATATAAAACATCACCCATTCCTTGAAGAAAGTAAACATCTTCATACATAGAATTTTTTTAGATATTCTATTCTTTTAGTCTATTAAGTTTTACAGATATTACCTATAGTTTGTTATTTTTGTGTGTATATGAGTGATGAATTAAATCCTGAAGCTAATAGTCTTACTAACGAAGAGATAGAATTTGAACAGGTTCTTAGGCCAAAATATTTTACAGATTTTAAGGGTCAAGAAAAGATTGTAGATAATCTAGAGATATTTATTCAGGCTGCTAAGCAGAGAGAAGAGTCACTTGACCATGTTCTTTTACATGGCCCTCCAGGATTAGGAAAGACAACACTTTCATATATTATAGCTAATGAGTTAGGTGTAGATATTAAAACATCTTCAGGCCCTGTATTGGATAAGCCTGGAGATTTAGCTGGATTATTAACTAATCTGGAAGAAAGGGATGTTTTATTTATTGATGAGATTCATAGATTAAACCCTATTGTTGAAGAATATTTGTATTCTGCAATGGAGGATTTTCAGATTGATATTATGATTGAATCAGGTCCAAATGCACGTACTGTTCAGATTAAACTTAATCCGTTTACTTTAATAGGAGCTACAACTAGGTCAGGTTTATTGACATCCCCTCTGAGAGCTCGTTTTGGTATTAACTCAAGATTAGAATATTATGAAGCTGATTTGCTTTCAGAAATTATTAATCGCTCCTCTTCAATACTTGATGTAAGTATCTCATCAAGTGCTGCTAAAGAGATTGCTGGAAGATCCCGTGGTACTCCTAGGATAGCCAACGCTCTTTTAAGAAGGGTTAGAGACTTTGCTCAAATTAAAGGTGATGGAAATATTGATTCAAAGATTACAAAATACGCATTGGATGCATTAAATGTTGATGAGAATGGATTGGATGATATGGATAATAGAATTTTATCTGCTATTATTGATAAGTTTAAAGGAGGTCCAGTTGGTTTAACAACAATAGCTACTGCAGTTGGAGAACAGGCAGGAACCATTGAAGAAGTATATGAACCATTCCTTATTAAGGAAGGTTATCTCATGCGCACTCCACGAGGAAGACAAGCAACAGATTTAGCATTTAAACATTTAGGGAGAGTAAAATCTACTAACCAAGGAAATCTTTTTTAGGATAAAGAATCAAATACTTCTTGTATAATTTGTTTGTAGTGAGTGAAATAACCTAAAGCCCATATTTTTAGGCTTGACAACTCTTGTTTATTTAACCATTTAGCAGATTTTGCTAATTCTTTTTTGAAAAGATTAGGATCAAAACTTACCTTTTTTAAGATTGACTTACAGAATTTTAACATTACTTACCAATAATCTTTATTAAGCAATAGATAATTACAATTGTAAAGCCTATTGTAGTTATTATACCAGCATAGGGCCAATGATTACCTTTAAATAATAAACCCAGACATGTAGTTGCAATTGCTATGTATTTTAGTTTCTGCATAAATTAAGTTTTTTTGTTATTTATATAACAGATTAACAATTGAATTATTGTTCTCCCCAGCTATATTTTTTAAAGTCAAATCCACTTAAATCTAGGGCTCTATCAATGACTGTTGCAGCTAGTTCCTCAAAGGTATTTGGCTTGCTATAAAAAGAAGGAGTAGCAGGGCATATAATTCCTCCAGCTTCAGTGATTGTCTTCATATTATTAATATGTATGAGACTATA